>JBPCRH010000044.1:0-5569 GCA_050997075.1 Chthoniobacterales bacterium | reverse complement strand
GCCCGGCGCGAGCAGCAACAGGAGCAGGAGGAAAAGTGGATTTTTCATACCCAGTTCGGCGCGCGTTTTTCGAGGAAAGCGGCGATGCCTTCCTGCGCTTCGACGGAGCCGCGCGCTTCCATGTGATGCTGCAACGCCGCGTCGACGTCTTCCTGCACGGAAGTCGACCAAAGTTCCTCAAGCAACCGCTTCGAGCTCGCCAAGGCTCCGGGCGCGTTTTGCAGGATCGACGCGACCAGTTTCTCGGTCTCGTTTTCGAGTTCGTTAGGCGAAACGACGCGATTGACCAGACCCATTTCCCGCGCGCGTTCCGCGGTGATGAGATCGCCGGTGAAGAGCAGCTCACGGATGTCGCGCTCGCGCAGTTGTCGTCGCAGAAAGGTCATGACCAGGCCCGCGACGAGACCGCGTCTCGCTTCCGGGTAGCCGATTTTAGTGCGCTCCGTTGCAACCACAAAATCGCAGGTCGACATCAGGCCCGCGCCGCCGGCCACGGCCGCGCCGTGGATCTGCGCGATCGTGATCAGGCGCGTCTGGCTGAGCGCGAGCAGCGTTTTCGCGATCAACTCGGCGGATTGATGCGCGCGCTCCGTGATCGTGGTTTCGTTCAGGTCGAGCCCGGCACAGAAAGCTTTGCCCGCGCCGCGGAGGATGAGGACGCGCATGTTTTCATCGGCGCTGGCTTGGCCGACGGCTTCGGTCAACTCGGTCATTAATTCGATCGTGAGAGCATTTCGTCGCTCGGGACGGTTGAGGGGAAGAATGGTCGTGCGATTCTTGGCTTCGACGAGAACGTTAGGCATGAAGACGATTCCACCCGCACCCGCGAAAGAGCAACTTGTGCAAATAATCGAATGTCCGCGCGATGCCTGGCAGGGTTTGCCCGGGCAGATTCCGACCGCGCGGAAGGTGGAATACCTGCGCGCCTTGATCGCCGCGGGCTTCCGGCAGCTCGACGCGGTCAGTTTTGTTTCCCCCAAAGCCGTCCCGCAACTCGCCGACAGCGAAGCGGTCCTCGCGGAGCTCGCGCCGCCTAACGACGTCGAGATCATCGGGATCGTGGTAAACGAAAAAGGCGCGGAGCGGGCGCTCGCGACCGGCGCGGTGACGACGCTCGGGTTCCCCTGCTCCATCTCAGAGTCGTTTCTGCAGCGGAATCAGAGGCAGTCGGTGGAGGAGAATTTCGCGATTCTCGAGGCGATCGCGGGGCGTGGTCAGGCGGTGGTGGCTTATGTGTCGATGGCTTTTGGAAATCCCTATGGCGATCCGTGGAGTCAGGAGATTTTAGAGGCAGCAGTGGCGCGCATCGCGTCGTTAGGCGTGGCCACGATTTCGCTCGCGGACACGACGGGCGTGGCGACGCCGCGGTTGATCGGGGAGGTCTTCGCACAGATGCGGGCCGGGAATGTCGGCGTGCATTTGCACAGCCCGCGCGCGACGGCGGCGGAGAAGGTTTTGGCCGCTTATGACGCGGGCTGCCGGCGTTTCGATTCCGCGCTCGGTGGACTGGGCGGATGCCCTTTCGCGCAAGACGATCTGGTCGGAAACATCCCGACGGAAGAAGTGCTCGGCGCGCTTGGGGAACGCGGCGCCGCGTTGCCGCAGTTTAGTGCCCTCAGCGAGGTGCTCGCGCTCAACGATCAGATCGCGCGCGAGTTTTCGGCCTAACGAGTGTCATCCTGAGCAGGGCGCAGCGGAGTCGAAGGATCCCGGGGCGCTGCTGGGAAGGTTTCGCTCGTTTTTAGCGGATCGTGTCGACGCTTCACGGCAGCGCCACGGGATCCCTCGACTTCGTTTCGCTGCGCTCCACTTCGCTCGGGATGACTGTGGCAGCTGCGACCCACTACACTTGGACGACGCCCATGTGGAAGCGGGCTTTTGGCATCGGACGCGCGACGTAGCCTAACAATTCCACGAGCACCTTGCGCGTGTCCTGCGGCTGGATGATCGCGTCGACCCAGCCGCGCGCGGCGCCGTAACGGATGTCGGTTTGCTCCTCGTAGGTTTCCTTCACTTTCGCGCGCAGTTGTTCGAGCTCTTCCGCGCTCGCTTTTTTGTCGCCGCGCGCGCGCGATTTCGCGAGCACACTAAAGACGGTGTCGGAAGCCTGCGCCGCGCCCATGACCGCATAACGCGCATTTGGCCACGCGAGGATGAAGCGCGGATCATAGGCCTTGCCGCAGAGCGCGTAGTTGCCGGCGCCGAAGGAGCCGCCAACGACGACGGTGATCTTCGGCACGATGGAATTACTCACGGCACTGACCAGCTTCGCGCCGCTCCGAATGATGCCCGTCTGCTCGGCATCGCGGCCGACCATGAAGCCAGTGACGTCCTGGAAGAAAATGATCGGCAACCCCGTCTGGTTACAATCCATGACGAAGCGCGCGGCCTTGTCGGCGCTGTCGGCATAGATCACGCCGCCCATTTGGATCCCGGCTCTTTTAGTGCGCACCTGCTGCCGTTGATTCGCGACGATGCCGACGGAGTGGCCGCCGATCCGCGCATAAGCGGTGACGAGAGATTTGCCGTAGTCGGCTTTGTATTCATCGAGCGAATCGCCATCGATGATCGAGGCCAACAGATCGCGCGCGTCGTACTGCTTCTGGCCCTCGGCACTGATGAGGTCGTAAACTGCGGCCGGTTTTTTCGCCGGTGCGGTCGCGGATTTCTTCGCGGCGTTTTGTTTCGTCGCTTCCGATTCCGGCAAATGCGCGACGAGCGAACGCAAACGCTTGAGACAACTAACGTCGTCCTTCTCGTAGAAATCGACCGTACCGCTGATCTCAGCATGCATCTGCGCGCCGCCCAGTTCCTCGGTGTCGACGATCTCGCCGATCGCCGCCTGCACGAGCGACGGGCCGGCGAGGTAGAGGCCGCTCCCTTCGGTCATGAGCACCTTATCGCAAAGCACCGGCAGATAGGCGCCGCCCGCGACGCAGTTGCCCATGATCGCGGCGAACTGCGGCAGGCCCGCGGCAGAGATGACGGAGTTGTTCCGGAAGATGCGACCGAAGTCGTCTTCGTCGGGGAAAATCTCGTCCTGCATGGGTAGGAAAACGCCGGAGGAATCGACGAGGTAAATCAAGGGCAGCGCGTTTTCGAAAGCCATCCGCTGGGCGCGGATGATCTTCTTCGCGGTCTGGGGAAAGAAGGCGCCCGCTTTCACGGTCGCACCGTTGGCGATGATCATGCAGGGGACGCCCTCGACCCGGCCGATGCCGGCGACGGCGCCGGCGGCGGGGACGCTGCCCCATTGGTCGTACATTTTGTGGGCGGCCCAGAGCCCGATCTCGAAGAACCCGGAGTCGCGATCGAGGAGATGGGCGATGCGCTCGCGCACGGGCAAGCGACCCCGTTTGCGCTGGCGCTCCTGGCCGACTTTGCCGCCGCCTTCGCGGAGCATTTCCTCTTCTTGCAGAATCGCTTCGCAGCGGGCTCGGAGTTCGTTAGGCGGAGAGACAGCAGGAGCGCGGGACGGCATGGAGTGGATTTACTTCGGCGCAGGGCCGGGAGCAAGCTGGAGGGTGCGCTCATCCCGAGCGGAGTCGAGGGATCCCGCGGCGCTGCTGGGAAGATTTCGGGGGGACGCTTCTCAAAAGCCCGACGGGATCCCTCGGCTTCGCTCGGGATGAAGGCCGCCCGGCGCCGTTCAGTAAACGTCGTGCTCGGAGCTGTAGCCGGAATCGCCGCGAATCGAACGCAGACGGCGTCGCATGCCCCGCTCGGATTCCGGGCGATTGATCCGTTCCATGGCGAATTTCACGAGCAGCGGGATAACCGCGAGGGTCCCGACGGAAACGAGGGCGATCGCCGTCGCCTGGCGCGCGGGCCGCTTGAAGCGCTCCGCCACGAGTAATCCTACGCCGAGACCAAAGGCCGCGCGGGTCAGGCTCAACAATCCGTCCAGCGGCAGCGCATCAGCCGTTTTTGGAATGGATAACGAAAAGGACATCGCCTAATCTTATAGCTCTCACCGCCGAAAAAAGAAACGGGAATTCTCGCCTAGCCTTCGCTCCTCCGCCGCTCTCACATTCATGTCGAATTCGCTCTTCGCGCTCATCCTGGCCGGCGGTAGTGGCGAACGTTTCTGGCCGCTCAGCCGGCGCGCGCGGCCGAAGCAGTTGCTCCAGCTCGTCTCCGAAAAAACGCTGATCGAGGAGACGATCGACCGGCTCGACGGTCTCGTTAGTCCCGAGCGGATTTTGGTTCTCACCAACGTCGATCAGGAAACGGCACTGCGAGAATTGCTCCCCGATTTTCCGCCGGAAAACATCGTCGCGGAACCGGCGAAGCGCGACACCGCCGCAGCGGTCGCGCTTGCTACGGGCTGGGTCGCAACGCGCGATCACCAGGCGACGATGCTCGTGCTCCCGGCCGATCACGTGATTAAAGATCGCGGGGCTTTTCAAGAAACGCTGCGCACCGCCGTTCGCGCGGCGGAAGAAACCGGCGCTCTCGTGACCATCGGGGTAAAGCCGACCTGGGCCTGCCCCGGCTTCGGTTATATCGAGCAGGGCGAGCCGGTGACTCTACCCGGCCTGGCGACGGCGACGCCGATTTTTCGCGTTGTCCGTTTCCGCGAGAAACCAAACGCGGAGCTGGCGGAGAGCTTCTTTCGGAACGGCCAGTTTCGCTCGAACGCGGGGATGTTCGTCTGGTCGGTGCCGACGGTCCTGAGCGAGTTCAACCGGCACGCGCCGGAGTTGGCGAACTTCATCTCGCAGTTGCGCGCGCCGGACAAATGGGAGCAGACTTTGCGCGAGCGTTTCGGCAATTTGCCGCGCATTTCCTTCGATTACGCGATCATGGACAAAGCCGATCGTGTCCTGATGGTCGAAGCGAGTTTCGATTGGGACGACGTCGGCGGCTGGCGCGCGGTCGCATCCTATCTCGAGCGCGACGAGAAAGGGAACGCGACCCGCGGCGACCTCACGACTCTGAACGCGAGCAACAACATCGTCTTCAACGAAAGCCCAACCAAGATCGCGCTCCTCGGTGTGCATAATTTGATCGTCGTGCGGACGGAAGACGCGCTCCTCATCTGCAACCGGCATGATGCCGAGAAAATCAAGAACCTAGTCGGCGAGCTCCCGCCGGAATTGCAATGAAACCGCGCGTCATGGGGATCGACTACGGCACAGCGCGGATCGGCGTGGCCCTTTCCGATGAGCTGCAAATGCTCGCCCACCCCACCGAGACGATCACGGTCGCGAAGACGCCGAACCCGGCCGCGCGCATCGCCGTGATCGCGCAAGAGAAAAACGTCGAGTGCATCGTCGTCGGCCTCCCGCGGCACATGAACGGAAGCGAGGGCGCCTCCGCGGAAGTGGCCCGGGCATTCGCGGAAAAGTTGAAGACGCTCGTGACTTGCGAGGTGCGGACCTGGGACGAGCGGCTCTCGACCGTGGCGGCGCAGCGGGCCCTGCAGGCGGTGGGAAAAAAGAGCCGGCAAACCCGCGGGATCATCGACCAGGTTGCGGCGCAGATGCTTCTGCAAAGTTATCTCGACAGTTTGCCGGTCAACCAGGGCGGCGGCTTCGAGGCGGTGGATTTTGCCTAACGACAAAGC
>JBPCRH010000405.1:0-4733 GCA_050997075.1 Chthoniobacterales bacterium | reverse complement strand
GCTTCACCCTCCCGGCTCGCCAGAAATTCGATCGCCGCAGTCGCAGCCGCGGCCAGCGTCGGCGGCGGGGCCGTGGAAAAAACAAAGGAGCGCGCACGATTGATCAGCCAGTCGATCAGGCTGCGCGAGCCGCAGACGTAACCGCCACTGACCCCGAGCGCCTTGCTCAAGGTCCCGAGTTGCACATCGACCTCGTTCTCGAGTCCGAGCTCGGCCGCGAACCCGCGGCCGTGCGGACCGACCACGCCGATGGCGTGCGCTTCGTCGAGGAGGAGGACGGCGCCGAAACGTTTCTTCAGCTCGATCAATTCCCGCAGCGGCGCCTGGTCGCCATCCATGCTAAAGACCGATTCCGTGACCACGATCCGGCGCGCGTCCGGCAATTCGCGCTGTGCCCATGCGAGGTGGCTCTCGACTTTGCCGAGGTGGTTGTGCGGAAAAACGCGAAGCGTCGCGCGGCTCAGACGCGCGCCATCGATGAGCGAAGCGTGGCTGAGCTTGTCGAGAATGATGACGTCGTCCTTCGTCGCAAGCGCCTGCAAGGTGCCGACCGCGGCGGCGTAGCCGCTGCTGAAAGCGAGTGCAGCCGGCGCGCGTTTCCATTTTGCGAGCGCTGCTTCGAGCGCGACGTGCGGCGATTGCGTACCGCTGACGAGACGGGAAGCGCCCGATCCGACGCCGAACTTTTCGATCGCGGCGATCGCGGCTGTTTTCAGCAGCGGGTCGTTCGCAAGACCGAGATAATCGTTCGAGGAAAAATTAACCAGATGCCGGCCGACGATCTCGATCTCGGAGCCCTGCGCGCTCCCGATTTCCCGGAGCTTGCGATGGAGCGATTGCGCGCGAAGCGCATGCAATTGTTCCTGAAAGAGATCGCTCAAGCCGTCGGAACTTTAGCCACAGATGGACACAGATTAAACATAGATAAAAGGTGGCAACTCTTCTTCTCCCACCTGCGTTTCATCTGTGTCCATCTGTGGCGAAATCCTCCGCCCCAATCCCAGCGTGCGTCGTTACAACGAAATCAAACCCCACGAAAGCAACGCGGACGCATCGCGCCAAACGCCCGCCTTGCTGTCGCCGAGCACGACGACGATGACGTCGCGCCCCGGCACCGTCCCGCTCGCCACCAGGCAATGCCCGGCCGCTTCGGTGTAGCCGGTCTTCATGCCGTTACAATAAGCGAGCGTTTTCAGGACCTTATTCGTGTTCGTCAGTTCGCGGGTGCGGCCGCCGGAATAACGAAAGACGAGCCGCGGCAGGCAAACGATCGAGCGAATCGTCGGGTTCGCGTAAGCCGCGCGGGCGATGATCGCGAGATCGCGCGCAGTCGTGTACTGGTCGGGAATCGGGAGCCCGTTCGGGTTCACGAAATGCGAATGGACCGCGCCCAGCGCGCGCGCTTTCGCATTCATGCGTTCGGCGAAAGCCTCGATGCTCCCGGCGTTATCCCGCGCCAGGCAACGCGCGACGTCGTTAGGGCTTTTCACGAGGAGCGCACGGAGCAGATCGATGCGGGTGTAAACTTCGCCCGGTTTAATGTTCAACCGCACCGGCTCGGCCTGCGTGTCGGTCGTTTGCACGGTCACGTCGCGATCAAGGTATCCCGACTCGGCGATGAGCAGCGCGGTCAGCAATTTCTGCGTGCTCGCCGCCGCGCGCGGGGCGTCGGCGTTCTTCTCGTAAAGGGTCTCGCCGGAGCGCACATCGGTCACGAGGACGGCCGCGGCTCGTGTCTTCGGCGCGCCGTTTTCTTCCCGCGCACCCGTCCCAGGGGTGGGGAATGCCGCTGGCGTCGAGACGGCGGGATGGGTCGTCTCCTCGGTGTCGTCGACGGGAGTCGCGCGCCGGACCGTGTGGTGCTTTTTCGGCTTCGCCGCCGCGACGCTGAGCAGCACCATCAGGATGGTCGCGGCCAGGACGCTGCGGGTGAAAATTTTCGGCATCATGAAAGGGAGACTAACGACTGCGGCAGAAGCAAAGATCGCGCCTAACGACTACTTTCCGCGCTGGATGAGTTCGACTTCGTACCCTTCCGGCGCGTCGATAAAGGCGATCGCGCCGCCGTTTGCGTTCGGGTGCGGACCATCCGACAGCGGATAACCTTTCGCCGCCGTTTCCTTCGCGAAGGCCGCGATGTCGTCCACTTCAAAAGCGAGATGGGTCAGGTCGGGGCCGACCTGCACTGGGCCGCTCTCGTCGAATTTGCAGAGCTCGATCTCCTCCTCACTCCCGGGCGCTTTCAGGAAGACCAGCTGCGAACCCCGCCCGGAAGTATGGCGCCGCACTTCCTCCAGACCGAGCACGTCGCGATAAAAGGAAACCGTCTTCTCGAGGTCGGTCACGCGATAGCGCGTGTGCAGAAGCTTCTTGATCATCGATATCCCATGCGCCGGGTGAGGCAGAAATTCAACTCAGGGTCGGCCTCCCGGCGCAAAAATCCGAAGCCCGAATACCGAAATCCGAAACTGCGCGCGACCACGGTTTAGATCGTTCGAAATTTGATCATTGGGATTTGTTTCGGATTTCCGATTTAATTCTTCCCATGCTTTGTCTCGGAATCGATAGCGGCACCAAAAGCGCGAAAGCACTCGTGCTCGACATCGAATCGGGCAAGGTCCTCGCCGTCGCGCAGGAGAACTACGCCACGCTCCCGAAACTCCCGCCCGGCCACGTCGAGCAGGACCCGCACACCTGGATTGAGGCCGCGGAAAAAACCGTCGCAGCTTGCCTCGGAAAAATCGGCAACCGCCGGAGCGAGATCAAAGCCATCGGCATCGGCGCGCAACAGCACGGCTTCGTCGCGCTCGACGAAGCGAACGAACCGTTGCGGCCCGCGAAGCTCTGGTGCGACGTCTCGACCGCGTCGCAATGCGAGCAGTTCAACAAGGAATTCGGCGGCCCCGAGGGCCTCATCGCGCTCACCGGCAATCCGATTCTCCCTGGCTACACCGCCTCAAAAATCCTCTGACTGAAAGAAAACGAGCCCGCGAATTTCCGCCGCCTTACGAGTGTGCTCCTCCCGCACGATTACCTGAATCTCTGGCTCACCGGCGATCGCGTGATGGAATACGGCGACGCCTCCGGCACCGGACTGCTCGACATTCGCACCCGCACCTGGTGCAAGCCGCTCCTGAAATTCATCGACCCGAAACTGGAAGCGATGTTGCCGCCTCTGCGCTCATCGAAACGGCCCGCGGGACTGCTTCGCAGCAGCCTGCGCGCGGAGTGGGGCCTGGCCGACGACGCGCTCGTCAGCGCAGGCAGCGGCGACAACATGACGAGCGCGATCGGTACCGGCAACATCCGGCCCGGCGTCGTCACCGTCAGCCTCGGCACTTCCGGCACGATCTTCGCCTTCGCGGAAAAGCCGGTGATCGATGCGCAGGGCGAAGTCGCGGCCTTTTGCGACGCGACCGATCACTGGCTACCGCTCACCTGCACGATGAACGTCGCGCTCGCCATCCAACAGATTCGCGAACTTTTCGGCTGGGACCTCGCGACTCTGGAAAAGCGGGTTGCGGCGGTGCCGGCGGGTGCGGGCGGGATTCAATTTCTCCCTTATTTGTTAGGCGAACGCACCCCGAATTTGCCGAAAGGGAACGCCGTCTTCCGTGGCCTAACGACTCAGAACATGACCCCGGATTTCATGGCCCGCGCGGTTGTGGAAGGCGTCACCCTCGGGCTCGCCTACGGTCTGCGCCGCTTCAAGGATCTGGGGATCGCCCCGGAGGAAATTCGCCTTACCGGGGGAGGAAGCCGGAGTGCAGTTTGGCGCCAGATCGCCGCGGATGTTTTTGGCCTACCCGCGGTAGCACTAAAAGTCACCGAAGCCGCCGCGCTGGGCGCGGCGATCCACGCGGCCTGGACTTATTGCCAGGTAAAGGGCAAGCCGCTCCCGCTCGAGGAACTGGTCGACGACCTCGTCGCGGTCGACAAAAAGTCCCGAGTCGAGCCGCGGAAAGAAAACGCCGCGTTCTATCGCGAACTCCTGCCGAAACAAACCGACCTCACGAACAAGCTAAAAAAAGGCGGGTATCTGTAGACGCCACCAAACGGGCGGCTTCGAGCCAGTATCCGCTCGGGTAGCGCCCTCGTTTCGAGGGCTGGTGGCGGTATTCTACCGTCACGAACTTTCCTGGAAGCGCCACCTCTCCCGGTCGCCGGGCACGTCAGAAAAGTTCGTCGCGGTGGAACACCGCGACCAGCCCACGGAACGTGGGCGCTACCCGGGCCGGACGACCGACGCGAGATCGCAGCTAGAGTGCCCGCCCGATTCGTGGTTTCGTAGCACGACATGAAACTCGTGATCGCCGCGACCGGAGCCAGCGGCACGATTTATCTCCAGCGCCTCCTCGATCAAATCGACGCGCGCGCGAACGAAGTCCATCTCGTCCTGAGCAACCACGCGCGCCAGGTCGCAGCCCAGGAAGTCGATCAGCTCGAGATTCCGGACGGCGTGCAAGAGCACGCCGAGAACGATCTTAACGTCCCGTTCGTCAGCGGGTCCGCGCGTTTCGACGCCATGGTCATCGTCCCCTGCTCGATGTCTTCGCTCGGCCGGATCGCCGCCGGCACGAGCGACAGCGCGCTCCTCCGCGCCGCCGATGTTTTCCTGAAAGAACGCCGCAAACTCATCCTCGTCCCGCGCGAAACGCCCTGGAGTTTGATCCACGCCCGCAACGTCGTCACCCTCCTCGAAGCCGGCGCCATCGTCCTCCCCGCGATCCCAT
>JBPCRH010000377.1:0-3763 GCA_050997075.1 Chthoniobacterales bacterium | reverse complement strand
CGCTGGCCGGAGGGCCGGCGCGTCAAGACGATCCGCGCAGAAAGCCCGCGCCTCCTGCGCGCCGTCACCGGACGCTTTCGTCCGGGTTAGTTTGCCGCCCAGTAGGGCTTCTGATCCAGCGGCAGGGCTTTGGCGTGAGGTGGCTTGTGGAGGAAGACGATCTTCTCCACGCGACCCTGCGTGAGATCGGTCGCGACGACCGAATCACGGCTGAGCCGCCACTTCATGGCCGCTTCCTGCGCCAGCTGGTCGAGCTGGGGCAAGCCACTGGTCTTGAGGACTTGCGTGTCGGTGACACGTCCGTTCTGATCCAGCATCAAAGAGAGGACCACTGAGCCCTGTAACCCTTCGATGTAGACCCCATAAGGCATGGAAGGACTGGCCTTCTCAAGCCACTTGGCGTTTGCCGTGGTGAATGGCAACGCAACCAACATGGCAACGAGCGCGCCCCAAAGAGTCGCGCGATGCTGCCTTCTGCATGGTGTCGTTTGCATAAGAAAATTATCGTCCCAAGCGCTTCCCGAGCAAGCATTTTCGATCTTCGTGCTCGCTCCTCCGGGCCGTCCGGTTTAGCTCAGAAAGATGCCAAGAAAACTCGCTCTTCTTTTTTCTGGTCAGGGTGCGCAGACGGTCGGGATGGGACAGGACCTTGCCGCGGAGTTTCCGGAGGCCGCGGAATTGTTTCGACTGGCCGATGTCGTGCTTGAGCGTCCGCTCAGCGAGATCGTCTGGTCTGGACCGCTTGAGGAACTAACCCGCACGGCGAATTGTCAGCCCGCCCTTTACGTTCATGGCCTCGCCTGCCTCAGCGTCCTCCGCGAGATCGTCGGGGAATTTCCGGTCACGGCGGCGGCCGGCTTGTCGTTAGGCGAATGGACCGCGCACTCGGCTGCGGGAACGTTTTCCTTTGCCGATGGGCTGCGCCTCGTCGAGCAACGCGGCCGTTTCATGGAAGCCGCCTGTGCTGCGACCTCGGGCGCGATGGCCGCGCTCATTGGGGGTGACGAAGTGGCGGTGCGCGCGCTCGCCGCCGCCACCGATGTCGATGTCGCAAACCTGAATTCGCCCGGGCAGATCGTCATTTCCGGCGAGCGCGCGAAGATCGAGGATGCCGTCGCCCGCGCGAAAGAGCACGGCATCCGGCGCGCCACTCTCCTCAACGTCGCCGGCGCCTATCATTCGCGGCTGATGGCGGCGGCGGGCGCGCAGGTCGGGGAGTCGTTAGGCCAGGTCGAGCTGGAGACGCCGCGCTATCCGGTGATCAGCAACGTCACCGGCGCGCCGGTGAGTTCGGCCGACGAGATCCGCCGAACCCTCCAGGAGCAGGTCACCGCGACCGTCCGCTGGACCGATTGCATGGAGCGGATGCTCGAAATGGGCTGCGATTTGTTTCTCGAGCTCGGCCCCGGTGGCGTCCTCGCCGGCCTCCTCGAGCGGGCCCGTAAAGGCACCGAGATCATCAGTGTCTCCGACGTAGCTTCCCTCCAGGCGGCGGTCGCTCGTCTGCGCGAGGAAGTCTGCGGTCACTCCTGAGTTCGCTCTTAGCGGCGACCGCCGAGCCTTGCACCGGCGTATACATCTGCTACAAGCGGGTTTCCCAAAATGTCTATGCCCACCCTTGATGCCCGCGCGCGCGTGCTCCTGTTCGCGCCTCATCCTGACGACGAATCGCTCGCCGCCGGGGTCTTCCTGCAGCACGCGATTGCCGCGGGCGCGGACGTGCGCATCGTTTACGGCACCGCCGGCGAGAAGAACGGCTGGCCGCAGCGTCTCCTCGAACGCAAGGTGCGCATCCGTGAAGCAGACCGTTGCCGCTGGGGCGCGCGCCGGCAGGCCGAGGCGCTCGCCGCCCTGCGAGTCCTCGACATCGGACCGGAGCAAGTAGAGTTCCTTTCGCTCCCCGACCAAGGCGTGACCGACCTGCTCCTAGGCGATGCTCGCGAAACCGTCCGCCGCCTCGCCGACACCATCATTACCTGTGAACCGACGCACCTCCTCGTGCCTTCGGCTTGCGACACGCATCCCGATCACAGCGCCATGGCCGTGCTTTTGCGCCTCGCGTTCGACACCTTCCTCCCGCGCAATCACCGCATCGCGCGCCTCGAATATCTTGTCCACGGGACGAGCGCGGCTTTTGCCCGCCGCGCGCTCGGGCTGGCTCAGACCGAATCTGAGAGCGCTGCGAAACGCCGCGCGATTTCCTGCCACGTCACCCAGGTCGCGCTCTCGCGCCGCCGTTTTCTCGCTTACGCCGAGCGGCCGGAGCGCTTCGTTTTCGGCGAGGAAACCGGCGCCGATTTGGGCGACGGGCCAATCCAATCGGTGTCGCGCGATCGCGAGTCCGTCCGGCTCCAAGTGGTGTTCGCGATCAAGCCGCTCCGCGAAGAAACCTCTCTCTACCTCGTCGGGCACGACAACTTCGGCGGTCTCCGCCGGTTGCGGGCGACGCTGCCCGGGCGCACCGCCCGGCTGGAGCTGATCGACTGCGCGACCGGTGCGATTGCGGGCGTCGGCCGCTATGAGGGCGATGCTTACCGCGCGGAAATTTCCCTCCCGGCCAGTGCCTTTGTCGCCTCGCGAGCGGTGCATGTGAAACTCGATCGCCGCGTCTGGTTTTTCGATGAAGCCGGCTGGCTCGAGATCGGCGCGCTCCGCCCGGAACCGGTCGCCGTGCCGTGGCGCCGCGAGCTCGCCGTTGCCTAACGAGTAAAGAACCATGACTCTTTCCGAACGAATCGACCGCGACCTCAAGGACGCCATGCGCGCGCGCGCTGCCGAAAAACTGGGCGTCCTGCGCATGCTCAAATCTGCGATCAAAAACGCCGCGATCGAAAAGGGCGGCGCGAGTGCGGAGCTGGACGACACCGAGGTGACACAAGTGATCCGCAAACAGGTGAAGCAACGGCAGGACTCGATCGAGAGCTTCGACAAAGGCGGTCGAGCCGAACTCGCGGAAAAGGAAAAGAGCGAACTCGCGATTCTGAACACCTATCTCCCGGCCGCGATGGACGGCGAGGAACTCTCCAGGCTGGTGCGCGAGGCGATCGCGGAAGTCGGCGCGACTTCCCGGGCGCAGATGGGCGCGGCCATGAAAGCGCTCGGTCCGAAAGTGGCCGGCCGCGCGGATGGCAAGACGCTCAGCCAGGAAGTGCAGCAGCAACTCGCCTAACGAGTGTAGGACCATGCTGACCGCGATCATCGTCGCCGGCGGCAGCAGCCAGCGCATGGGGTTTGATAAGACCCTGGCGTTGTTGGGAGGCAAACCGGTCCTCGCCCATTCGATTATCGCCTTCGAAAGGACCGCGGCCGTCTCAGAGATCATCCTTGTCGGTCGGACCGAAAACCTACCGGCCCTGGAAGAAATCGTGCGGACAGGAGAATTCCGGAAGGTGGCCGCCGTCATCGCCGGCGGCGCGCGGCGACAGGACTCCGTGCGCGCCGGCCTCGCGCAGCTAAGTCAAAAATCTGAGTTCGTTGCCGTCCACGACGCCGCCCGTCCGCTTGTTACGCCGGAGCTGATCGAGTGCATTTTCGCGCGCGCGCGGCAGCATGGAGGCGCGGTCAGCGCCGCGCCTGTCACGGACACCCTCAAGCGAGTCAGCCGCGAACACTTCGTCACCGGAGGAGTCGATCGCGCCGATCTGTTCGCGGTCCAAACCCCGCAGATTTTCGCTCGGGCTCTCCTCGAAAAAGCCTATGCCGCGCTGCTCGCCGACAACGTGGAGGTAACCGACGGAATCTCCGCGGTCGAAAGGGGCGGGGG
>JBPCRH010000030.1:0-2952 GCA_050997075.1 Chthoniobacterales bacterium | reverse complement strand
GTATTTTACCGTCGCGAACTTTCCTCGTGGGTTGGCCTTCCCATGACGCTCCCGCTTCAAGGAAAGTTCGTCGCGGCAGAATGCCGCGACCGGCCCACGAAACGTGGGCGCTACCCGGAAGAAAAATCTCGCGACCACAAGGAGGGAACCGGAGTCTACGGGGCTCGAACCCGCAACCTCCGCCGTGACAGGGCGGCGCTCTAACCAATTGAGCTAAGACTCCAAAAAGAGAACGCCACCGTAGGACGCCGCCCCCTCCCCTTCAACCGATTTTTCGAGCCCCGCGCCCGGCCCGAAGTTTGCGGGTGGAATCCGGCGAGCGTATTCTTTTCCGCAGCGGCAGTGCGAGGAAACAAAGGGCCATGAGCGACGAAACCACACGAAGCTGGGAACCGGGCGATGCGCCGGAGGACGCCGAGCAGATCGGCCTGCTCGAGGCGTTCGATCGCGCGGTCGCGCTCCTACCGCCGGATGATTTCACCCGCGCCCGCCTCCTCATGTTGCGCGCCGAAATCGAGGCGCAGGAAGAGATGATCGGCGACGCCCGCGACATGATCGAGAAACTCGAGCAGGTCATCAAAAAGGTGACGTCGCCGGCGAATCGAATCGGCACCTTCCTCGGCAGCCCCGCGCGCGACACCGCGCAGATCGTCGTCGGCGGCGCCGATTACTATTGCAACGTCGATCCGCGGATCAGCCTCGCGAAGCTGCAACGCGGCACCCGCGTTCTCGTCAACGAAGCTTACGTCATCGTGGGCGATCTCGGTTTTGAAACCGCCGGGCCGGTCACGAAAATCGCCGAAGTCATCGGCACCGACCGGCTCCGCGTGGGCTCCGAGCACGGGACCCAATCTTTAGTGCTTCTACGATCCGCGCCGCTTGCGAAGGCGTCGCTTAAAGTTGGCGACGAAGTCCGCGTCGACGGCAACTTCCGCGTTGCGCTCGAAGTCCTCCCGCGCCCGGAAGCGCGCGATCACTACCTCGACGAAGTGCCCGAGCTGCCCTGGGAAAAGGTCGGCGGCCAGGACGAAGCGCTCCAGGCCATCCGCGACGCGATCGAGTTGCCGCTTTTGCACGAAGAACTCTTCGCGAAATTCCAGCACGCCACCCCCAAGGGCTTCCTCCTTTACGGGCCACCCGGCTGCGGCAAAACGCTCATCGGCAAAGCGACCGCCTACAACCTCACGAAACAACTCCGCGATAAATCCGGCGCGGACATGCGCGAGTATTTCATGCACATCAAGGGGCCTGAAATCCTGAACATGTGGGTCGGCGAATCGGAGCGGATGGTGCGCGAAATCTTCGCGACTGCGCGCGAGAAACGGCGTGAGGGTTACATGCCGTTCCTCTTCATCGACGAAGCCGAGAGCATCCTCGGGACCCGGCGCGCTTCGCGTTACTCGAGCATTTTATCGACGCTCGTGCCGATGTTTTGCACGGAGATGGATGGGATCGATTCGCTCAACGAAGTCGTCATCATCCTCGCCTCGAATCGCGCCGATTTAATCGACCCCGCGATCCTGCGGCCGGGCCGGATCGATCGCAAAATCAAAGTGAACCGCCCAAACAAGGAAGGCGCGCGCGAGATTTACCGCATCTACCTGACTGACGATCTTCCCTACGACGCAAAGGTCCTCGCCGGCACCGACTCCAAACCAGCCGCGCTCGACGCGCTCATTGGGCGCCTGATCGAGAAGCAATATGCGAAACGCGAGGAAAACCGCCTGCTCGAAGTGACCCTGCGCAGTGGCCGCACCGAAGCGCTTTATCGCAGCGACGTGCTCAGCGGCGCGATCATCGCCTCGATCGTCGAGCGGGCCAAAGCGATGGCGATCAAGCGCGCGATCGCTGTAGCCGGGGGCGCCGACCCCGGCCCGGATGGCATCAGCGAAGCCGACCTCGAGGTCGCCTGGAACGCCGAGTATCTCGAGAACGCAATCCTGCCCGCGACCGATGTCACGGAAGATTGGCTCAAGCTGATCGACTACGACCCGGACAACGTGGTCAAGATTTCGCCCGTGCGTTCTCTCGGCCGCACGAAATCAAAAGCGCCTTCGGGCGTGATTTAGCGCGACCGACATCTCCGGGTAGCGCCCACGTTCCGTGGGCGTGCGACGGTGTTCCGCCGTCGCGAACTTTCCGAACCGCTTGAGCTTCTTGTGACGACCACGGTTTTAGAAAAGTTCGTCGCGGTGAAACACCGCGACCAGCACGTGACGCGTGCGCTACCCAGCCAGAGATTTTCCACCGGCGCGGCGACGATTCCGATGCCAGAGTCTTGGGTCATGAAAACTCTTCTCGCTGTTCTTCTCCTCGTCGCCACCGCCACGCTTCGCGCCGCCGCGCCCAATGCCGCGGAGCTGGAGAAAATGGCGGCGCGTTTCGTCCCCACGGAAATCAGCGCGGATCTCTCGCAGCTTTCGCCTAACGACCGCAAAGTCCTCGCGAAACTGGTCGAAGCTTCACAAATCATCGACGGGATTTTCCTGCGCCAAATGTGGACCGGCAATCCGGCGATGCTCCTGCAACTGGCCGCCGACGAAAGCACCGAAGGCCGCGCGCGCCTCCGGAATTTCGTGATCGAAAAAGGCCCGTGGTCGTCGCTCGACCAGAACAAACCTTTCATCCCGGGCGCGCCGCCGAAGCCGGAAGGCGCCGGCTTTTATCCGCCCGATGCGACCAAAGCCGAGATCGAAGCCTGGATCAAATCGCTCCCGCCTAACGAACAGGCGCGCGCAAAAGGCTTCTTCACCGTCGTGCGCCGGAAGCCGGACCGGTCGTTTTTGCTCGTCGACTACAGCACGGAATACGGCGGAGAGCTGACCCGCGCCGCGCAACTCCTGCGTGAGGCCGCAGCGGCCACGGGCGAGCCGACCTTAAAGAAATTCCTGAAGACGCGCGCCGACGCTTTTTTGAGCAACGACTACTACCCCAGCGACGTCGCCTGGATGG
>JBPCRH010000318.1:0-6750 GCA_050997075.1 Chthoniobacterales bacterium | reverse complement strand
GGCGATTTCATGAAGATCTTTTGGTCGCCGGAAGTGGGCCGCGAAGAGCACGGGCACTCGGTGATTTTTCTCGGGATGGAAAAAAAGATGGGGCTCGATTACGTGCGTTTCTGGTCGAGCAACATCCCCTTTGGCTATGGCGAAAAGAGCGTCCCGCGGTCGAAGATCGTGCATGCGATTTTCTCGCGGCTTTACGCGCCCGCGAAGTTGAGCAGCATCGCGACGGCGCCGCACATCGACAGCTACCTTGCGAGTCTGCTCCGCGTCCGCTCGAGCTACGCCGAGACGCGAGAAAAGTGCGACTTCTGATTTTTGCCTAACGATGGATGCGGTGTCCGGAGCGACGATCGTGAAAGGGTTAATCCTCGGCTGGTCGGTCGCCTGGCCGCCGGGACCGATCAATGCCGAGATGATCCGGCGCGTGCTCCTGCCGCGGGCGCAGGGCGGCGGATTTTGGACTGCGTGGCAGCTCGGGCTCGGGGCCTGCACGGGCGATTTTTGCTGGGCGCTCGCGGTCGCGGCGGGTGCGGGTGCGCTCCTCGGCTCGCCCCGCTTGCACGTCATCCTCGCCGCGGTCAGTTTTTGTTTGCTCCTCTTTCTCGCCTGGAGCTTTGCCCGTGGCGCCTGGCGTGCGGGCCGGGAGCATCTCGGCGCCGCGCCCGCGCCCGAGCGGATGCGCCGGTCCGCCCTGTCGCGCGGCTATTTTCTCGGGATCGTGCTCGCGCTCACGAGCCCCTGGAACATCGGCTTTTGGTTTGCCGTCATGGGAACGCAGGGCGCGAACGACGCGCACGGTTTTCTCAACTCCATCGCGCTCGCGGTCGCCGTCGTCTCGGGCGCGATCGCCTGGACGGTGGTCCTGTGCAGCGCGCTGAAAATGGGCGCGCGGATCTTCGCGCGGCCCGCCTGGCAGGTGGCGACGCAGGCGCTGAGCGCCCTCGTGATGCTCTTCTTCGCCGCGAAACTGGCCTGGCAATTTCTATAACCGTTTCGTCGCCGCGGCCAGCGGCCTAACGAACTCGCTCACGATCTTGATTAGGTCGTCATCGTTCCCGTGTTCGGCGATCTGGCGCACGATCGCGCTCCCGACGACAACGGCATCGGCCGCGGCCGCCACTTCGCGGACCTGCTCGGGGTTAGAGACGCCGAAGCCAACCGCCACTGGGAGATCGGTCGTTGCACGGATGAGGGCGAGGCGTTCGCCTAACGACTTCGCGACGCTCGTCTGCTCACCGGTGACGCCTTCGCGCGAGACGTAATAGATGAAGCCGCCCGCTCCGGCGGTGAGCTGCGCGATCCGCGGCGCGGGGGTGGTCGGTGCAATCAGGCGGATGTGCTTGAGCGCGTTTGGGGAACGCAGGTCGTTCGGCAATTCCTCGTCCGGCGGGAGGTCGAGAATGAGAAGCCCATCGACGCCGGCCTCCTCCGCCGCCGCGTGAAAGGCGGCGAACCCGAATTGGAAAATCGGGTTCAGGTAGGTGTAGAGCACGATCGGGATCTGTGATTGCGCGCGAATTTCGCGCACGCAATCGAGCACGCCGCGCGCGGTCGCACCGCCCTCCAGCGCGCGTTGGGCGGCGAGCTGATTGACGATGCCGTCCGCGAGCGGATCAGAGAACGGCACCCCGAGTTCGATCAGGTCGACGCCGCTTTTCTCCAAGGCGAGGACGAGCTCGACCGTGCGCGCGAGAGTCGGATCGCCGGCTGAGATGTAGGCGATGAAGGCTTTCGCGCCGCGCGCGCGGAGGGCGGCAAAGCAGGCGTCGATTCGGTTTTGCATCGGGAGAGGTTACGTTGACAGCCGGGAAGGGGACGCGGAACACTTCCGCCATCGCATGTCCGATCGCGAAAAGAAGCTGACGATCAACGAGATTTATTTCTCGGTGCAGGGCGAAAGCACCTGGGCCGGGCTCCCCTGCGTCTTCGTGCGGCTGACTTTCTGCGATCTCCGCTGCACTTACTGCGACACCGAATATGCCTTCTATGAGGGGAAAAAGCAGTCGTTAGGCGAGATCGTCGATGCTGTCCTGGCCTACGATTGTCCGCTCGTCGAGATCACCGGGGGCGAGCCGTTGCTCCAGAAAAACGTCCTGCCTTTGATGACGCTGCTGGCCGATGCCGGCCGCACGATTTTGCTCGAGACGAGCGGGGCGCACGACATCTCCGCGGTCGATCCGCGCGTCCATCGGATCATGGATTTAAAAACGCCGGGCAGCGGCGAAGTCGCGCGCAACCTCTTCGCGAACATCGAGCACCTGACCGAGCGCGATGAAGTAAAATGCGTGATCGGCTCGCGCGAAGATTACGAATGGTCGCGCGAGAAGGTGCGCACGCACCGGCTCGCGGAACTCTGCCGCGCGGTCCTTTTCTCGCCCATCTTCGGCCGGATCGATCCGCGCGAAATCGTCGACTGGATTCGGGCCGACAAGCTGCCGGTGCGCTTCCAACTCCAGATGCACAAGTTCATCTGGACGCCGACCCAGCGCGGGGTGTAACACAGGCGTCTCGCCTGTTGCGTCACGCGGACGTCTCGCCCGGTGGCTTCCGTTCAGCAGGCGAGACGCCTGCTTGACCCGACAGGCGAGACGCCTGTGTTACGTCCGGTAGCAGCGCCGTGAACAGTCCGATGAGCGGCAGGAACGAGCAGAGATGAAAGACGTAGGCGATGCTCGTGCGGTCGGCGACTTCGCCGAGGACGGCGGAGCCGATGCCGGCAATGCCGAAGGCAAGCCCGAAAAATAAGCCGGAGATGAGCCCGACTTTGCCGGGCACCAATTCCTGCGCGTAAACTAAAATTGCGGAAAAGGCCGAGGCGAGAATGAGGCCGATGATGACCGTGAGCACGCCGGTCCAGAGGAGGTTGGCGTAGGGGAGCGCGATGGTGAAAGGCGCGATCCCGAGGATCGAAACCCAGATCACCAGTTTGCGGCCGTAATGATCGCCCACCGGTCCGCCGATGAGGGTTCCGACGGCGACGGCGAAGAGGAAGAAGAAGAGATGATACTGCGCGCCCGGCACGGAGAGGTGGAACTTTTGGATCAGGTAAAAGGTGTAGTAGTTCGTTAGGCTGGCGAGGTAGAAATACTTTGAGAAGATGAGGACGCCGAGCACGCTGAGCGCAAACCAGACCCGTCGCGTGATCTTCGCCGGTGCCGCGACCTCGACGGAGGGACGCGTTTTGGCGGCCGCGAGCTGCCCGCCATACCAACGCCCGACGCCGGACAAAATCGCGATGCCGAGGAGCGCGGGGAGGGCAAACCAGAGCACGCTCCCTTGTCCATACGGCACGACGATGAGCGCGGCGAGCAACGGCCCTAACGAACTTCCGGCATTCCCGCCGACCTGGAAAATCGATTGCGCGAAGCCGTGCCGACCGCCAGACGCGAGATGGGCCACGCGGGACGATTCGGGATGAAAAATCGACGAACCCAGGCCGACGAGCGCGGCCGCGGCGATGACGACGCCGAAGCTCCAGGCGCGCGAGAGCAGGACGAGCCCGCAGAGCGTCAGTCCCATGCCGCAGGCGAGCGAGAAGGGTTGCGGCCGGCGGTCGGTGAAGAGTCCGACGAAGGGTTGGAGGATCGACGCCGTCATTTGGAACGCGAGCGTGATCAGCCCGACCTGCACGAAGCTGAGATGGAAGCTCGTCTTAAGCAGCGGATAGATCGCCGGCAGGAGCGACTGGATCGTGTCGTTGAGAAGATGCGAAAAGCTGATCGCGAGAAGGATCGCGACGACCGCAGGATTGGCGCTCGCCGGAGCGAGGGCGGGCTCGCTTTGGGTCAGGTGAGTTTCGGTGACGGGCGAAGCCATGGCGCGGAGCTGAAGCTAGGCAAAGGGCGTGCCCGCGCGAGCCGAAGGCGTAAATTCTCGCCGTCGTTAGGGCTTCTTTTTGAAAGCGGCATTCCAATCGGTGCCGCTGGGCGATTGAACGGTATTTTTCGCCGGGCCCGCGCTGGTCAGCGTCGTCGCCGAAGCCGCGGCGGTCGCGGTGGCGGCGCTCGCCGGGCCATCGCTCAACATCCTCTTCAAGTCGTTCATTACCCGGTAAGGCCCGACGTACTCCTTCCCCACGAAGCTATCGGAAAGCACCTCGCCTTTTTCATTCAGGACCACGAGGCAGGGAATGCCCGAGCCGCAATACTTGTTCAGCGCGCGGTCGCTTTTCGCCGCGCTGAAGCGCATCCCCGGCCAGGGCATCTGCATCTCGGCCATGTATTTCTCCATGTCGTTAGGCGACTGATCGCGGCTCATAAAGATGACTTCAAAGCCGGGATATTTCGGTTTCATCTCGTGGTAAAATTTCACCAGCTCAGGGGTAAATTGGTGGCAGGGGCCGCACCAGCCGGCGGAAAAATAGAGCGCGATATATTGCGCCTGCGGCAACTCGGTCGCGGCGTAGGGGATGACCGCCTTCCCGCGGAGTGTGACGAGTTTGCCCGTGAGTTCGCTCGCCACATCCGCAGACGCGCTGAGAACCGGGCCGAGGAGGGCGAGCAGGAAAAAGCCGCGGAGGAACGTGGTTTTCATCTCTGTGCTCGTATCGCAAGGGCCTCCGGCGGTCAAGGCCGCGAGGATGACAGACGCGAGCTCCAATGCGATTTTCCGCCGCAATGCGCGCCCGCCTCACGAAAGATTTTACCTTCGAAGCCGCCCAGACTTTGCCCTCCGCCCCCGAGGGACATAAGTGCCGGAAGATGCACGGGCACAGCTTCAAGGTGGAGGTTTCCGTCGAGGGCGAAGTCGATCGCGCGACCGGCTGGGTTTACGATCACGCCGTCATCGGCACGGCGATGAAGCCGCTCGTGGCGCAACTCGATCACAGCTACCTCAATGATATCGCCGGCTTGGAAAACCCGACGATCGAGAACATGGCCGCGTGGTTCTGGGAAAAAATCGCGGCGCAATGCCCTGGTCTCTGCGAGATCGTGATTCACGAGACGCCGACCGCGCGCTGCGTCTATCGGGGCGAATGACCTGCACTTACACTTTCACATTCACTTACACGGGCCTTGAGAGTGTAGGTGTAAGTTAAAGTGTAAGTGCAAGTAGAGGCTAGACGTGCGGGAGCACGCCCTCCGCTAGTGCCGCGGTGCCCGCACCGTGCCGATCTCGATCGCCGCGCGGTGTTGCTCGACGATCCGCCCGGCGATTTCGTCGACCATCTCCTCGAGCAACATCCGCAGGTGACTCCCGCGCCGGAAATCGGCCGGCGCGATGTGCCGGACCCGGTCCGCGTGGGTGGAAAGTTGATAGCACTTCTTGAAGCCGACCCGCTCGGGATCGTCCGGGTTATAGACCGCGATCGCCTGGCCGTGGTTCTTGCGCATGACGGTGAAGCAAGGGACGTCGGTCGGCCCGTCGCCGAGGTAAATCATGTTCGTGAAGGGAATCGGGCGGATTTCCGCATCCATGTGATCGTTTACGTCCTCGGCCATATCGAGCAGCCCTTTGTTGATCCGGAAAAGGTACTGCGTCTTCTGCGTGTGACTGATCACGCGCTTCGGAAAAGTGATCCGGCCTTGTTCGTCCTCGGCAAATTCGCAGCCGAAAATTGCGCGAACGTACGGCGCGAGCCGGCTCCCTTCGATCAGGATCTTCATCCCCGAGGAGATGATGTAATGCTCGACGTTGATGCCCTGCGCGCGCTGCTCGTCGCTGAGCAGATCGTCGCGGAAATCGTCGAACATTTCCGGCAGACCCTTGTAGAAATTCAGTTGTCCGCCGAGGCGGCGGAGCTCGTCATTCGTCGGGCGATCCATTCCGAGCGTGTCGAGAAGCACCTTCATGTAGGCGAGCTCGCTGTCGTAGCCCTGGTCCTTCACGAACTCGGAACAGCGCCGCCAAAAACTCTTCCCATCAATCCCGAAGGCCGGGAAAACGACCTCGTCCTGCATGTAGCTCGGGCTCAGGGTTTGGTCGTAGTCGTAGACGATCGCGATCGTGTTTTGCGGCGTGGACATATGGGAGAGAGACAGGATTTCCAGGATGGACAGGATTGAAGAGAAGAACAGGAAGTCGAAATCCTAATCCTGTTAAATCCTGTTAATCCTGTTTAAAAAATCGGCAAAGAGCTGGCCGTAAATGATGCCGCGCTCGGGATGATACTGCACCGCGAGACAGAAAGATTTTCCGGCCCCGCGCATCTGCTCGATCACGTCGTCAGTCGCGCACCACGACTCGACCACCAAGCCCTCCGCGACGCGATCGATCGCCTGGTGATGCGAGCTGTTTACCTTCTCAAAACGATGCGTCGCCGCGGCGTCATGCCGCAGCGGCTGGACGTCGTGGTTCTTCTGCTCCGGCCGATTATGACCGGAAATGTCGAGTCGCAGCGTGCCGCCGAGCGCGACGTTCAGTACCTGCATTCCCTTGCAGATGGCAAGGATCGGCAGGCCGCGTGCGATCGCGTTTGCCACCGCCGCAAATTCCCATTCATCGCGCGGCAAATCGCCTTCCTCGAGGACCGACGGATCGGGCACCGGCTGGTGGAGGAATTCCGGCGAGATATCGTTCCCGCCGGTGAGCAGGAGCCCGTCTATCTCCGCGAGCACGCCAGGTTGCTGCGCCGCATTCCAGACCTCGATCTCCGGCCGCAGCGAGAGGACGGGGTGGAAAAACGGTTCGTCCTTGGGACGAATCCAACTGGCAAGGCGCGGCATCGGCGAACTTCCGACTGCACCCGCGCGGTGTAAAGCGCCCGCCTAACGAGTTTTTTTCGATTGACCGAATTCGCGCGCGGAATTGCAA
>JBPCRH010000313.1:0-6160 GCA_050997075.1 Chthoniobacterales bacterium | reverse complement strand
GGAAACCGCTCGAGGAACGGGTCCGCGGACTCGATTGGAATGCGCTCTCGCAATCCGATGCGGTCCTCAGCCGGGACATGGAAATTTTTTACCCGGCGAACCGGTTCATCAACTTCTACGTGGTGCCGCTGATGATCGAGCGGCGCGGCGAGGGCGACAAGCCTGACGACGGCTCCCTCGCCGAGCGCGTGGGGCACGCGATGATCCTGCGCGACATCACGGAAAGCCGGCGCACGGCCGAGCAGACGATCGAGTCGGAGCGTTTCTCGGCGCTCACTCTGCTCGCCGCTGGCGTCGCCCACGAGCTCGGGAATCCGCTCAACTCGCTCCATATCCACCTGCAATTAATGGAGCGAAAGGTGCGGAAGCTGAGTGCCGCGGAAGACAAGCGCGAGCTGCAAAATTCCATCGACATCGCTCGTACCGAGATCAACCGGCTCGACTCGATCGTGACTCAATTCCTACACGCAATCCGGCCGTCGAAGCCGCAGCTCCAGCCAGAAAACGTGAACGCGCTCCTTGAAGAAACGGTGCGCTTTTTCGAGCCGGAAATAAAAGACCGCGACATCGTCGTGGAGACGGAGCTGCGCGCCGACCTCCCGCTGCTCCAGCTCGATCGCGACCAGATGAAGCAGGTCTTTTACAACGCGATCAAGAACAGTTTCGAAGCGATGAAGCGCCGCGGGATTTTGCGCATCCGTACCGATCGCGACGACTCGCATGTGAAGATCAGTTTCACCGACACCGGCGGCGGGATATCGGCGGAAAATCTGAGCCGGGTATTCGAGCCCTACTTCACGACGAAGAGCGACGGCTCGGGGCTCGGTTTGCTGATCGTTAGGCGAATCGTCCGCGAGCATGGCGGAGAGCTGGCAATCGAGAGCAGCGAAGGGAAAGGGCTGACGTTGACGATCCGGCTGCCGTTCCTCGATCGCCGCGTGCGCATGTTGCCAGACCGCGAAAGGATGAAGGATGAAGGATGAAGGCGGAAAAGAGCTGCGTGATTTGCGCGCGCGGACGAAGGATTTCGCTCTTCGTGTCATCCGACTTTATCAGGCGCTGCCGAAAGGGTATGGAGTCGCCCAAGTGCTCGGGCGCCAACTCCTCCGTTCGGGCACGTCGGTGGCAGCGCATTATCGAGAAGCGTGCCGGGCAAAATCGAATCCGGATTTTGTGACCAAACTTGAAGGCGGTTTACAGGAACTCGACGAGACCGACCTGTGGCTGGAACTGCTCGGTGGTGCCGGAACGGTAAAACCGGCGCGAATCAAACCGTTGCGTACCGAAGCCGACGAGTTAATCGCTATCTTTGTGACCATGATTCGAAAAATCAAAGGCCGCCGCTGACTTTCATCCTTCATCCTTCCGCCTTCATCCTTTTCCGCTCATGGAACCAACCGTTCTGATTGTCGACGACGAAAAGCACACCCGCGATGGGTTGAGGACTCTGCTCGGCGACCAATACGACACATACGTCGCGGCCGATGTGACGAGTGCGCTCGAGGTTTTGCAGCGCGATCAGATCGATTTGCTCATCACCGATCTGCGGCTCGGTGGCGGCGAGGATGGAATGACTTTGATCGAGCGCGCACTAAAAATGCCGCATGCGCCGGCCTGCATCATGATGACGGCTTATGGTTCGGTCGACACGGCGGTCGAGGCGATGAAGCGCGGCGCTTACGATTTCGTGACTAAGCCGCTCAATCTCGACAAGGTCGAGATGCTCGTGGCGCGCGCGCTCGGGAGTCGCCGGCTCGAGCAGGAAAACCGTTCGCTCCGCAAACAGGTCGATGAGCGGTTTGCGCTCGAAAATATTCTTGGCGAATCGGAGGCGCTGCGGGAAGTGCTCGACACGATCCGGCAGGTCGCGCCCTCGGCGGCGAATGTTTTGCTCGAAGGCGAGAGCGGCACCGGCAAGGAACTGGCGGCGCACGCGATTCATAATCTCAGCCGGCGGCACAAGGGGAAGTTCGTGACCGTGCATTGCGCGGCGCTCTCGCCGCAGTTGCTCGAGAGCGAGCTTTTCGGGCATGAACGCGGCGCGTTTACGGGTGCGCACGAGCGGCGCATCGGGCGTTTCGAGCAGGCGAACGGCGGCACGATTTTCCTCGATGAAATCGGCGAGATCGACGCGAGCACGCAGGTGAAACTGCTCCGCGTGATCAGCGAGGACCGCGCCTTCGAACGCGTCGGCGGCTCCCAGCCTTTGCACGCCGACGTCCGCCTGATCGCGGCCACAAACAAGAATCTCGAGCAGCTGGTGAGCGAAGAAAAGTTCCGCGACGACCTCTATTTCCGGCTCAACGTGGTGAAGATCACGATGCCGCCGTTAAGCGCGCGGAAGGAAGATATTCCGCTCTTGGTGCGTTCGTTCCTCCGCCATTTCTCGAAGGCGAACGAGCGGCCTCTCCTGGAAATCACCGGCGACGCGATGAACGCGCTCCTGACCTACGATTGGCCAGGCAATGTGCGCGAGCTCCGGACCGCGATCGAGCACGGCGTGGTCATGGCTACGGGCGCGAAAGTAACGTTGCGCGATCTCCCCGCGGCGGTACGGCAGGCGGCGGGCGCGGCCCTGCCCGCCGGGATCACGCGCACCAAAGCCTTTGACGAAAAGGCCAGCCCGCTCGACCTCCACGCCGCCGAGCGCCGGTTGATCATGCAGGCGCTTGCGGCCACCAATGGAAATATCACCGCCGCGGCGAAGAAGCTGGGCATCAGCCGGCGCACCCTCCATCGTAAGCTGAACGAAATGGCGGCAGAAAAATCCGAAATCCGAAATCCGAATCCCGAAACAAATCCGAATGACTAAATTCCGAAATTCGAGATTTGTGAGCGACCCCGTCCCGGCTTTTGGGGTTTCGAGCTTCGACATTCGTTCGGGTTTCGGATTTCGGATTTCGTCATTCTCTCCCCATGCCCGGTAGCGCCGATTTCGTCCAACGCTTCGTCCACGCCCTCGAGGCGGGCGGCGCGGCCGCCTGGATAAAACGCGCGCTCGTGGCGCTCACGATCGTGGCGCTCGCGCTCTTTTCTTTGCTCCACGAATTCCGCGGGCTCGCTACTTCGCAGGCGATGGACCAGGCGCAGATCGGGCGCGAACTGCTCCATGGACACGGCTGGGCGACGAACTTCGCGCGTCCGCTCGCCGCCGGACAATTGCAGGCGCACGGCAAAAACGTCGGTCAAAAAATCTGGGTCGACACTTACAACGCGCCGCTCCCGCCGCTGGTCGATGCGATCGCGCTTTTGCCCGTGCGCGGGAGCCTGAAGATGACGCCGCTCGATATCGTTTACGTCGGCGACAAAATGATCGTGACCCTCGCGATGTTGCTTTTCATCGCCGCGGTTGCGGTGCAGTTTTTGATCGCGCGCCGGCTCTTCAATCAACAGCTCGCGCTCCTCAGCTGCGGGCTCGTCCTCGTCTGCGACATGATCTGGCAATACTCGCTCTCGGGCTTGCCGCAGATGCTCTTGCTTCTGCTTTTTAACGTCACCCTCTACCTGCTCGTGCGCGCGATCGAGGCGCAGGCGGGCGGGCGCTCGGTCGGTGTCTGGCTCGCGCTCGCCGGCGTCGGCTTCGGGCTCCTCGCGTTAACCCACGCGCTTACGCTTTGGATCTTTGTCGCCGCGCTCATTTTCTGCGCGATTCATTTTCGGCCGCGGGTCTGGGCGGCGGTTCTCGTGCTCGTGCCGGTGGTCGTGCTCTATACGCCCTGGCTGATCCGGAATTATCTCGTCTGCGGCAACCCCGGTGGCACTGCGCTTTACGCGTTCTTCGATAACATCGGGGCGAGCGAAGCAGCGCACATGCGGCAACTCACGCTCGATTACCACAATTTCGCGCTCGGCTCCTGGAAGAACAAAATCACCGGCAACGTCTTCACGCAGACCGGGCAGATTTTTCATTATTTCGGCTGGAGCGTAGTCGCACTTTTCTTCTTCGCCACGTTGCTCCATCCGTTTCGACGTGCGGAGCCGGCGGCGACGCGCTGGCTCGTGCTCACGATGTGGCTGGGCGCAGCGCTCGGGATGGCGGTCTACGGAATTTCCGAGGAACAAGGCGTCGCCGCGAACCAGTTTCATCTCCTCTTCGTTCCGATCATGACCTGTTTCGGGCTCGCTTATTTGCTCGTGCAATGGAGCCGTCTGGAAATCGGATTCCCCTTCGCGCGCGCGGCTTTTCTGACCGGGCTTTTTCTGCTCTGCGGGCTGCCGATGTTGAGCAACCTCGTCTTCCCGGCAAACCAAGGCCGGCTCCGCTGGCCGCCATATGTGCCGCCGTATATCGCGGTCATCGGCGATTGGATGAAGCCGAACGAAATCACCGCGAGCGACATGCCCTGGGCGATCGCCTGGTACGCGAATCGCCGCGCCGTCTGGCTCCCCGAGACCGTCCGCGCCTTCACCGATTACAACGATTACAAACTCTTCGGCGGACCGATTAACGCCATCTATCTCACGCCGATCAGCGGCAGCCAGAACACGCTCAAGGACATCCTCAAAGGCGACTATCGCGATTGGTCGACGGTCATTTTGCGCAGTCTCGATTTACAGAAATTCCCGCTGAAATGGGCCACCCTCCTTGGCCTGGAAAACGAGTGCGTTTTCTTCAGCGACCACGATCGGCAGCAGATCAACACCGGGAAATGAGCGCTTCGAAAACGAGGAAACTTTTTGGGACCGACGGCGTCCGCGGCGTCGCGAATGTCGAGCCGGTCACGGCCGAGACCGCGCTCCAGCTTGGGCGCGCGGCCGCGCACGTGTTCACCCAGCTCAACCCGCGCGAACATCCGGCGGGTTTGCGGCCGAAGATCGTCCTCGGGAAAGACACGCGCCTCTCCGGTTACATGCTCGAAAACGCGCTCGTCGCCGGGATTACTTCGTTAGGCGTGGACGTGCTTTTGATCGGGCCGCTCCCGAGTCCGGGCGTGGCTTACATCACGCGCTCGCTCCGGGCCGACGCCGGCATTGTCCTCTCCGCCTCGCACAACTCCTACGAGGACAACGGCATCAAATTTTTCCGGCACGACGGCTACAAACTCGACGACGCGATCGAGCGTCAGATCGAGGAACTCGTCTTCTCCGGCGCGATCGATTCCATCCGGCCGACCGCGGGCAAGATCGGGCGCGCGACGCGCATCGACGACGCGCTCGGGCGCTACGTTGAGTTCGCGAAAGCGAGCTTCCCCCGCGGACTCTCGCTCGAAAAAATGCGGATCGCGGTCGATGTCGCGAACGGCGCCGGTTACAAATCGACGCCCTGTATTCTGCGCGAGCTCGGCGCCGATCTCACGGTCGCGCACAACCAGCCGAACGGCACGAACATCAACGCGCAATGCGGGAGCACCTACCCGGAGGAAATCCAGCGACTCGTTAGGGAAAGCGGCGCTCAGGTCGGGATCGCGAATGACGGCGACGCCGATCGCGTGCTCCTCTGCGACGAGACCGGCGCGGTCGTCGATGGCGACGAAATTCTCGCGATCGCCTCGGTCGATTTACTGCGCCGCGGCCAACTCGCGGAGCAGACGCTCGTGGCCACGGTGATGAGCAATTTCGGGCTCGACGATGCGCTCGCCGCGCATGGCGGCAAAGTCGTGCGCACGCAGGTCGGCGATCGCTACGTGATCGAGGAGATGGTGCGGCGCGACTTGAACCTCGGCGGCGAACAAAGCGGCCACATGATCTTCCGCGATTTTACGACCACGGGCGATGGAATCATCAGCGCGCTCCAGATTTTGCGGATCATGCAGGAGACAGGGAAACCGTTAAGCGAGCTGAAAAAATGCCTGACGAAATATCCGCAGGCGCAGCGGAACCTGCGGGTGAAAGAGAAGCCGCCGCTGGAGCAGTTGCCGGCGGTGCTGCAACTCGTGGAGGAGGCGGAGAAGGAACTAAACGGCCAAGGGCGCGTCCTGCTGCGTTACTCGGGAACCGAGCCGAAAATCCGGCTTTTGATCGAAGGGCGTGACGCACTAAAAATCGGCCAGCACGCGGACCGCATCGCAGAGGAAATCGAGCGCTTGATCGGCGTCATCCCGAGCGGAGTGGAGCGCAGCGGAACGGAGTCAAAGGACCCCATTGAGCTGCCGTGAAGCCCCGACGCGACAGCTTTCCAGAAAATCGGCGGGATCCCTCGACTTCGCTGTACTGTGCCCAG
>JBPCRH010000247.1:0-2721 GCA_050997075.1 Chthoniobacterales bacterium | reverse complement strand
GGTGGAAGACGTCGCGGGTGTGCTCATCGTTCTCATCATTTTCTTTTCCGCGTGTGTCGCGGCGTATGAGTCGGTCCGCAAAATCATTCACCCGCAGGTCGTGACGCAGCTCGGTTGGGTCGTTGTGGCGGCGATCATTGGCTTCCTCGGCAACGAAGCGGTGGCCGTCTTTCGCATCCGCGTGGGAACAAAAATCGGTTCCGCCGCCTTGATCGCAGACGGACAGCATGCGCGGGTCGATGGTTTCACGAGTTTGGCGGTGTTGATCGGCGTGGCCGGTCTGTATTTCGGTCTCCCGATTCTGGACCCAATCGTCGGTGTCTTAATCACGATCGCGATTCTGTTCATTGTGAAAGACGCGGCGCTCTCGGTCTGGACGCGCTTGATCGACGGGATTGAGCCGGAGATCCTGGCGGAAATCGAACACGCTCCCACGCACGTCGAGGGTGTCCTCGCCGTGCACGACGTGCGGGCGCGGTGGTTGGGGCACCGGGTCTACAGCGATGTCGTGGTCAACGTGGACCCGGCCCTGTCGGTAGAAAAGGCGGACGCGATTTCGCAAAAAGTGGAGCAGGCGTTGCGCGACCACGTGCGTTTGCTCGATAGCGTCGTCGTGCGTGTTCGTCCCTCGCCTCGCGCGTCACCTTAAGTCGGTTGAGGCGAGCGGGATGATTTGTGTTTGGCCCAGATATTGGACGGTGACCGTGGCGCCGTTGCGTGTGACGACCGGCAACCTTGTTCCGCGGGGAAGGATTGTCTCGCCGTAAGGGATTTTGATTTTTACCGGCGCGACGAGGGTGGCGAATTGCGGCGCGGGCGTGGCTGGCGCGGCGACAGGCGTTGTGGTGGCCGCTGCCGCGGGCGGTGTTTGCGCGCCGCCTTCCTCGGGCGAGGCGGGCGCGTCGAGCATCTCGACTCTCACAACCGGATGAATTTCCCAGGCGGTCGAGCGCCAGGGATTATGATACTTGTTCGCGCCGATCGACCGAATAGTGGCGCCAACGTCGGCGGCGCCGTTGTGATCGTCGTCCCACAAGAGGTATCCCGTGAGGCGAATTTTGCGCGCCGGGTGCTGAGTTGGCTCATAGCTCAGATCAGGGGCGCGAATAAAGGCCGCGAGCGCCTTTAGGCGGATGTGGTCGCGGTAGACGGCGTTTTGCGTTCGCGGAGTGATCTCGCAAATGATCGGCGTTGGGTCGCCCACCTCGGGCGCATGATCGGCCGGCGCCGCGAAAACTTCCAGGTGCCAGTCGTGGAAATCGACGTTGCCACAGTTGGTGGACTCGGGCGGGCCGGCATAAGCGAGCACGAGATAGCCAGTGAGTGAAACGAGCTGCTTTTCGCGCTGATCGAGTTCCGTTTTTTGGGCCGGCGACAAATCCTTCCGGCGTTTCCCTTTGGTCTGGGCATCGAACGCGGCCAGCCCTTTCAGGAACGCCGCCGTGTCCAGCGACGCGATGCGCGCTCCGGCGAGATCGGGAGTGGAGCGATTTTTTAACCGGTTGCGCTCCACACCGTCGGCGGTCTTGGCCGTTCCCTCGAGGCGATTGAGACAATCCCAGCCGGTGAGATTGACCTCATTGAGCTCGCGATCTTCCGAGAGCCTTGGTGGCCGCGCGCCCGTCGCCGTGATCGCAAACACGGCCGCGGCCAGGAGCGAACGAAGAAGCGTCGGATTGCGGTGCATCTCTGATCTCGCGCTAGCGCGCTCCGCTTGCCTCGCAATATCTCTGCCAGGAGCGCCAGGCCCGCTCCCAGTTTTGCTGTGCCGCCCAGGCGTGAGCCTGGAGGAAGTAAAAATAGGCCGGCGCATCGGAGCGCGCGGTGAAATGGCGGATGGTAGCGAGCGCGTCCTCGGTTTTGCCCGCGGCGGTCTGCGCGCGGTAAAGCGCATAGCCGACCGCGTAGTCGCCGGGGTTGGCATAAAGCTGCTGCTCGAGCTGCGGGATCGAGAGCGTGCTGCTCGCCTCCGGCAGCACCGGCGGCCGCGCGTATTGCCTAACGAGTGCCCATGCATCCGCGAAAGCGCCTTTGCCGGCCTGCCAGCGCGCCAAACCCGGCCAGGCATATTCGGCCCACTCGGGATGTTCCTGCACGGCGCGCGCGAGCTCATCGAGTTGCTCGCGATCCGACCAGAGGGTGAAGAGCCGGGTCTTTTGCGTGGGGCTGAATTCCGTCAGCGCCGGGTCGCGCGCGCGCACTTCCGCGAGCGCCGCGGGGAACTTTTTCCCGGGCAAATTCTCCAGCCAGGTGATCGTTAGGCCAGGATCGCCGGTGGCGAAATCGCCGAGCCGGGCGAGGACGCGGGCGTCGGATTCGTCGGCGAGTGGAAACATCTGCGCGTAGAGCGCCGAGGGATCATCCGGCCGGCGGCGCATCGCCTCGCGCCAGGCACTGAGTGCATAGGTCGGCTGGAGGCCGAGCCAGCTTTTTCCCTCCTCGAAAGGCAGTTGCAAGGCGATCGGCTCGAGGAAACGGGCGCGCCGGAAATCCGCGAGTGCGTCCGCCGCCGGTTGGCGCAGGCCAAGGCGCGAGTTCGCGCGGATAAAATAGAGCTCCCAGTCGAGCGGCGCCCAGATGAGCCCGCGATCGAGGAAGCCGATCGCTTCCTCGTAGCGATGACCGTTATTCGCGATTGTGGCCGAGCGCCGGGCGTTCTCGACGCCGAGGGTGCCGGGCACTAAACGCTCCTGTCGCCAGGCAAAAAACCAGGTGCATCCG
>JBPCRH010000225.1:0-5111 GCA_050997075.1 Chthoniobacterales bacterium | reverse complement strand
CAGCGAGCAGGTCCTGGAATCTCAGATCATTGCGCAATGAGTTCCATTCTGGTTCGATCCGCAGAGTACCCGGGGTCGGGCCGCCTGGCAGCCTAACGATTCGTTCCAACTCATCGAGGGCAAGGTCTTTCTCGCCCAATTGCGCGTAGATCACCGCCAGATTAGCGGCCAGGAGCGGACCGTCGAGCGCGTCGGCGGAAAGGGGCAGCAAGGTAACGCCGCGTCGTCCCGCCGCGCTCGCCTCTTCCGCCCTTCCCAGCATGGCTTCGAGCAATCCAAGCATGAGCAGCGATTTGGGGGCCTCCGGCCGCCCCGCGAGATCGGACAAGACCACGGTCCGAGCCTCCCCGAAGGCGCGGGTCGCGCCTCCTTCCTGACCCCGGCCGAGCGCGATCAACCCAGCATACCATTCCCGCGGCACCGTGTACTCATCCAGCGCGCCGGCAAAACCACATAGGCCCACATCATTAAATTTCGGCAACGCGCAGCTTCGGAGGCGCTTTTCGGCTTCGTCGTATTCGTGTTCCATCAGGGCAAGCCGCACCGCGATGGCGGTGACAGCTCCCCCCGGATCGAATTCCCGCGGAATGTGCCGCAAGGCCTCGCGCAAGGGAGCCGTCTCGCCCTTTTCGCGCAGAGACAGGTCGGCTCGGGCCAGCGGAACGAGGTGACTGCCGGGCGAGATTGCCACAGCCTCCGCGAAGACACGGTCCGCATCCTGGTAACGCCCGAGCATGGCAAGCGTCTCGGCCAGATTCCAATAACAAAGAACATTCCGCGGATCGAGCTGGCGAGCGCGTTCGAAATGGAGAATCGATTCATCCCAGCGCCCGCGTCGCCGGTCGATCATCCCCAGAGTGCTCGCGACTTCGGCGTCGTTAGGCAAGCGGCCTTGCGCGAGGGTCAGCTCGCGGATGGTCGCAGCAAAATCGCGCGATTCGTAATAGTGATAGAAAGCCAGCGCGAGATGCGCCTCGGCCAGCTCCGGACAGAGTCGCAGAGCGGTCTCGACCAGGCCCTTTGCTTTCGCCAGGCGCTCCCGACTCTTATCGTAGCCAAACCCGAAAAGTTCACTGTGGATGCGGGAGGCGAGGCAATAAGCGAGCGCAAACTGCGGGTCGCGCGCGAGAGCCTGATCAATCAGCGGGAGCGCCTTTTCCGCATTCTCGTGGGCATCGCCGCTCCCGCTCCAATGAAAGAGGTCGCGCGCCCGGACGTAGAGATCGTAGGCCTCGAGACTGGTGGTCGGTTGCCGGAGCAGCCCGGCTTTTTCGCGCGGCGAAAGATTGGCTTCGAGCGCCTTCACGATGCGCTCGGCCAGCTCGCTCTGGATCCCGAAAAGATCCGTCAATTCGCGATCGAAACTTTCGGCCCAGACGTAGCGATCAGTCGGGGCGTTGATCAACTGTGCGTTCACCCGCACCCGGTTGCCCACCCGGCGCACTGTGCCCTCGAGAATGTAGGCCACCCCGAGCGCCTGTCCGATCTCGGGCAGATCGCGCGCCGTTTCCCGGTAGGATTGGGCGGAGATGCGACTGATCACCTTGAGGTCCGCGATCTGCGCCAGGCGCGAGAGAATATCGTCGTGCACGCCATCGGCGAAGAAGGCGTTCTCGCGATCGTCGCTCAGGTTTTCAAAAGGAAGCACTGCGACGCTTTTCTCCGGCGCGGCCGTCGTCGTCGCGGAGGCTTTCGGAGTTGTCTTCACCGCGTCGGCCGCCAGGTCCGCGGTTCGCCTGATTCCCGCTGGAGTAATGTCGTAAGCCCAGGCCAGGATGATGGCGATCGGGAAGCCGAGCACGAGCGCGAGAATCACGAGACGGATCGTCCAATTCGGGACTTCGAAAAACGGAAAGACCTGGGTGGCGACCTGGATGAGGACCCAGGAGATGACGACATACGCGACCGCGACGCGATACACTTTGCGGCGTTTCAGTTCGACGCAGAACTGTTTCCAGACCGCGCCCCGGGAAGGCGCGCGGCCAGCGCTCGGATCGGGCAGGGCCACGACATGGTTATGGTGCGGGAACCGTGCAGCGGCAAGTTGTAGCTGGGATCGGTGACCCGGCCGGTGGTGGTGGGATGCTGGGGCGGGAGGAGAGCCGGCCGAGAGGACGCAGCTGCGCTCACGGCGCGAGCAATTCGGTCAGATCGGCGGTCGTTAGGCCGGTCATGAGCGGCTCGTCGGCTTCGAGCATCGCGCTGGCCAGCTCGCGCTTCCGGTTTTGCAGCTTCAGGATTTTCTCCTCCACGGTGTCTCGCGCGATCAGCTTGTAGGCGGTGACCACGCGCGTCTGGCCGATGCGATGGGCGCGGTCGGTCGCCTGCGCTTCGACCGCGGCGTTCCACCAGGGATCGAAATGAATCACGGTGTCGGCGGCGGAAAGATTGAGCCCGACGCCGCCGGCTTTGAGGCTGATCAGGAAGACCGGGATGGCCGGGTCGTTCTGAAAACGATCGACCTCTTCCTGCCGCCTTTTCGTTAGGCCGGCGAGGTAACAATAGGCGATGCTGCGGGCCGCGAGCCGTTGCCTAACGAGGTCGAGCATGGTCACGAACTGGCTGAAGATGAGAACGCGATGGCCGCCATCGATGATTTCCTCGAGCAGTTCGTCGAGCAGATCGAGCTTGGCGGACCCGGATTTCTCGAGGCCGAGCAAACGGAGATCGCAACAGGCCTGGCGGAGGCGAAGGAGACCGGTGAGCATTTTCATCCGCTTCGCGCCGTCGTTCGGCGAGCTCCCGAGGCCGCTCTGGATTTCGCGGAGGAGCGCATCATAGGTCGCGCGCTGAGTCGGGCCGAGCTCGCAGGGGAGGACCTGTTCGATCTTTGCCGGCAATTCTTTTGCGACCTCGGCTTTGCGGCGCCGGAGGAGAAAGGGCTGGAGCCGGCGAGCGAGCCGGCGCTGCAGGACCGGCTCGGGTCCGGCGGCGAGCGGTTTCTCGTAGCGCTCGCGGAAGTCGCTCCGCGTGCCGAGATAGCCGGGGACGACGAAATGCATGAGCGACCAGAGATCGCGCACGGAATTTTCCAGCGGCGTACCGGTGAGGACGAAGCGCTGGCGGCTGCGCAGGTTGAAGGCGGCCTGCGCGTTTTGCGTCTCCGGATTTTTGATGTGCTGCGCTTCGTCGAGGACGATCGAATCGAAGGCGAGCGCGCGGTAAAGTTCCGCGTCGCGGCGGAGGAGGCCGTAACTCGTTAGGCCAAGATCGTAGCCGCCGAGCTGCGCGATCTTCTCGGGGCGATTCGCGCCGTCGAGCACGAGCACGCGCAAGCCCGGCGTGAAGCGGGCGGCTTCGCGCTGCCAGTTCGCGAGGAGCGAAGTCGGGCAGACGATCAGGGCCGGACCGTGCCCGTGCCGGAGCTGGAGCAAGGCGAGCGTCTGCACGGTTTTTCCGAGACCCATTTCGTCGGCGAGAATGCCGCCGAGTTTTTGCCCGGCGAGCGCGGCGAGCCAGGCGACGCCGGTGCGCTGGTAATCGCGCAGCTTTTTCCCCAGCGCGTCGAGAGGCTCTCCACCTCCGTCATCCCGAGCGGAGCGCAGCGCAGCCGAGGGATCCCGTCGAGTTTCTGGGAAGCCTGCATTCGCGCTTCTCGGCAGCTCCACGGGATCCCTCGACTCCATTCCGCTCCGCTCCACTCCGCGTGGGATGACGAGTCGTGTGAGACGCTCGGTGAAATCCGGCGAGCCGCCGCTCGACTGGAGTGCACGTGCGGCGTCGACGAGACGGGCGCCGATCTCTGTGGCAGTGGCGGTCAGATAGCCGGCCTGCGCTTTGTCGAGGCGGTAAACTCCCGGCGTGCTCTGGCGCGGATCGGCATCACGGAGGAGTTCCTCGAAATTCTCGAGCGCGTCCGGATCGAAGACGGCTTGTTTGCCGTTTTTTAGTTGCATCCGGCTCTGGCCGGAGCGGAGCAGACGCTGCACTTCCGCGAGCGGAATGTGTTCGCCGGCCGCGGAAGCGACGCTGTAACGCAGCTCAAACCAATCTTCGCCCGAGCTCACGATTTCGATTGTCGGCGCGACCGGCTCGAGCGCCGCGCTCGCTCTGCCTAACGACGGCGCGAGCGTCACCTCCCAGTCGCGGGCGAGCACGGGATATTCAAAAGCGAAGAAGCGCGCCGCCCGTGCCTGGTCGCGCAGTTCGCCGTTCACAAATCCGCTCGCCTCCAGCCGGGCCAGGGCGACCGCCTCCGCTTTTGGATTCGGCACCAGCACCTGATTTCGGTTCTCCACGGTCCGCTCCGGATAGCGCCAGGTGAGCGCGGCGCGAAGATGCTGCAGCGAACCTTCCAGCTTGAGCGCAAACTCCGGCTGCGCCGACACCACTTCCGGCAGGGTGAAGTCGTCCGGCAACTCCAGCTCCACGGCTTCCCGCCAGAGCGGCAACTCGAGCGCGAGAAATTCGTGCGCGCGTTCGCCGGTGAGCCGAAGCGGCTCGCGCAGAACCCTCAAGAGGCTGGACGGCAGATTACTGCCGATCTCGAGAAAGGTGCCATCGCGCAGGAGCCAGGCGCCGTCGCCGGCCGTAATCCAGGCGTCCCGCCTGTCTCGTCGCGCAGGCGTCTCGCCTGCCGCATGGGGATGTGCAGACGGGACGCCCGCGCTACGGGACAGGCGGGACGCTTGTGTTACGACGAATTCTTCGGCACCGATTCGTTTTACGACGATGCGCGGCCGACACATATCCTCTGCGATGCGGGCCGGCTTATCGCGCCCGAAAGTGATCCGCGGATGCCCGCGCAGGATTGGCAGGAGCTCGAGAAACTCCGCCGCCGAAACCGTGTTCATGCCGTGCGGCATTTGCTCGGCGAGCGCGAGATCGCGCGCATCGAGCGCGGCATCGGCAAGTGCATCAAGCATCACGCGGCCTCCGTCCGTTTCGGCTTCGACCACGACCATGATTTGCCCGCGTTCCCAGGCGACGGCGAAGTTTGGTGGCAGGATCACGTGGAGCGCGACCGGCGCGGTTTCGCCGGAAAGCGCGAGGCGAAATTTGCCGCCCCCGGCTGGAGACGCTTCGCTCCGCGAAGCGCGGGTTTCGGAGTTCGAAGTCTTCCCTGCGTCATCCACCGACACCCGCGTTTCGCGGAGCGAAACGTCTACAGA
>JBPCRH010000224.1:0-4925 GCA_050997075.1 Chthoniobacterales bacterium | reverse complement strand
GACCATGACTTCGCCTTTAAGCGCGATCGGGCGCTGTTGAATCGTGTGCATGCCGAGGATGCCGCTCTGCGGCGGATTCAGGATCGGCGTGCTCAGGAGCGAGCCGTAAACGCCGCCATTTGAGATCGTAAAAACGCCGCCCTGCAAATCTTCGATCTTGATTTTGCCCTCGCGCGCCTTGATCGCGTAATCGGCAATGTCCCGCTCGAGGTCAGCGAAACTTTTTTGGTCGGCATCGCGGATCACGGGCACGACGAGCCCGCGCTCGGTGCCGACGGCGACGCCGATGTCGAAGTAATGGTTCTGAATAAAATCGTCGCCTTCGATCCGGCTATTGATCGCCGGTACTTCTTTTAGTGCTTCAACGGTCGCCTTGATGAAGAAGGACATGAATCCGAGCTTTACTCCGTGATCGGCCTGGAACTTTTCCTGAGCCTTTTTGCGCAGAGTCATGACCTCGGTCATGTCGCACTCGTTGAAGGTGGTGAGGATGGCGGCGGTCTGCTGCGCCATGACGAGTTGCGCGGCGATCTTGCGCCGGAGCGGCGACATTTTCTTGCGCGTGAAACGGCCGCTTTTCTCGGCGGCGGCAGGCAGCGGCGCCGACTTTTGCTGCGCGCGCGTTTTTTCCTGCTCGTCAGTGGAGGTGGGCGCCTCTTCCGGTTTGCTTTCGAGGTGGGAAAGGACGTCGCCTTTGGTAACGCGACCGCCTTTGCCGGTGCCGCTGATTTCCGCGGGATCCAGCTTTTCCTCGGTCGTCATCCGTTTGACCGCGGGCGAGAGAACTTCGGCATTGGCTGAACGCGGGCCAGCTGACCTGGGCGGCGCCGGCTTGGACTCGTTAGGCGCCGCGGTTTTCCCGGCGGCCGGAGCCTTCGCGCTGTCGTCGATCGTGGCCACGACTTCGCCGATTTTTACTTCCTGGCCCTCGTCGACTTTGGTCTCGAGCAGGCCGGCTTTCTCGGCGGTGATTTCGGTGGAAACCTTATCGGTCTCGAGGGTGAGGAGCGATTCGCCCGCCTCCACGTATTCGCCGGTTTTCTTGTGCCAGACGGAAACGACGCCGCTGGAAATGGATTCCCCGACCGGCGGGATTTTGACTTCGATGCTCATGGGAGCCGCAACTTAAGCCGAAGTGCGCGGCGCGGTCGAAAGATTTCCGGATTTGGGGGAGGGACAGGATTTACAGGATGAACAGGATTAAAGAGTTCGGTCGGGCAGCTTCCCCGAAATCCTGTCCATCCTGTTAATCCTGTCTCTCCCCCTCAACTCGAAGCGCTAGAGCCATCGTCGCCGCGCTCGCGCCTCGAGGGAGGCGTCTACAGTTTCTGCTTTTTCACCGCGGCCTGCACGAACCGGCGCGGTCGAAAGGTTTCGCGGGGGAAGGGGAAGGACAGGATTTACAGGATGAACAGGATTAAAGAGTTCGGTCGGACATCTTCCCCGAAATCCTGTCGATCCTGTTAATCCTGTCTCTCTCCCTTCACTCGAAGCGCTAGAGCTATAGTCGCCATGCTCGCGCCTCCCAGAGGGAGGCGTCTACAGCTTCTGCTTTTTCACCGGCCTGCACGAACCGGCGCGGTCGAAAGGTTTTGCGGGGGAAGGGGAAGGACAGGATTTACAGGATGAACAGGATTAAAGAGTTCGGTCGGACATCTTCCCCGAAATCCTGTCGATCCTGTTAATCCTGTCTCTCTCCCTTAACTCGAAGCGCTAGAGCTATCGTCGCCATGCTCGCGCCTCCCAGAGGAAGGCGTCTACAGCTTCTGCTTTTTCACCGCGTTCTGGATGAATTTGCCCCAGCTCAGGTTGTCCTGACCGGGAACGTGTTCGCGCGCTTTGCGGATCGCCATTTCGGACACGGCGTCGACGACCCAGTCGAAGTTTTCGTGCCCGACGGAGGTGATCTCGGCGTCCGGCGCAGGGTTGCAGAAGTCGATCGCCAGCGGCACACCGTCGCGGATCGCGAACTCCACCGTGTTCAGGTCGTAGCCGAGATACTGGTTCAGGGCGAGGACGCCTTGCTCGACTTTTTCCACGAGGTCGGCGGAGGGCTGCCAGTCCGTCTGGTAGCGGAGATGATAGGGATGGCGCGGCTCGTAGTTCATCACCTTCACGTGGCGCTGATCGATGCAGTAACAGCGGAAGTATTTATCAAAAACCACTTCCTCCTGGAGCATCATGACGAGCTGCCCCGTCTCGCTGTAGGCCCGGAAAAATTCGTCCGGGTTATTCAGCTTGTAGACGTTTTTCCAGCCGCCGCCGGCGAAGGGCTTGAAGTAGGCGGGCCAGCCGACGTAGGCGAAAATCGATTCCCAATCCATCGGGTAGGCGAGGTTGCGGAAGCTGTTGTCGTTCGTGTCGGGAGGCGGCTGGTGTGAGGGGAGAAGGACGGTTTTGGGAACGGCCACGCCGATCTTGGTGGCGAGGGCGTTATTGAAAAATTTCTCGTCAGCGCTCCACCAGAACGGGTTATTCACGACGGCACAGCCGGTGAGCGCTTCGTTCTTCAGCCAGGCGCGATAGAAGGGCACGTCCTGGGAGATGCGGTCGATGACGACGTCGTAACCGGTCGGTTCGCCCTGGACGACTTTGTCGATCCGGACGGGCTCGGCCATGATTTCGCGGCAGCCGGTTTTTTGGTTCACGCGCTCGATGAACGCGGGCGGGAAGCTGTTTTCCTGACCGTAAAGAATGCCGATTTTTTTCATAGGAATTCGCAGATTACCCAGATTTCCGCCGATGAGAAGAGTGCAAAAAGCGCCGGTGCCCGCCCATCGTCCGCTACGGAGGTGGACTGATTGGTTGACTTACGCTGGACTATTCCGGATCGACGGAAGGCGATAGCGCTTGACTTAAAAATGGACTTACGCTTGACTTACTGATCATGGCTTTTGTTCCTTCCTACACCATCACACCACTTCTGCTGATGCGGGTGGAAGAGATCGCGGGACTGCGCGAGCGCATCCTCTCCGCCGCGGTGCAGGTCCCCTGGATCCCCGCGCTCCAGAAGGACACCCGCATTCGCAACGCCCATTCCTCGACCGCGATCGAGGGAAACCGGCTCACTCTCGAGCAAGTGCGCGCGATCGAAGAAGGGCGGGAAATTGTCGCCACGGGAACACGACCGCGCCGCGAGGTGGCGAATTATTTTGCGGGTCTGCGCTTCGTAGAAAAGAACGCGCGCCGAAGCGCGATCACCGACGCCGAGGTGCTGCAGCTACATCGCATGATGGCAGGCCAGGTGATGGACCAGGGCGAGGCCGGAAAATATCGCACCATCCGCGTGCGGGTGGGGGACTACGTCGCGCCCCCGCCCGAGCGGGTCCGGCCGATGATGTCTGACCTCCTGAAATGGTGGAACAAAGAAGCGGCCAAGGTCTCGCCGATCGTGAGCTCGGCGATCGTGCACTACCAGTTCGAGGCGATTCATCCCTTCGCTGACGGCAACGGCCGCGCCGGGCGCATGCTGAGTCTTTGGGAGCTCTATCGCCGCGGCTTTGATAGTCATCACCTCTTCTCGGTCGATGAATTTTACTGGGAAGATCGACCGCGTTACTACGCGGCGCTGAAGAACGTGCGCGAAGAGGAAGGCGACCTCACGAGCTGGCTCGAGTACAACGCGGAAGGCCTGCGCGGAACGCTTGAGCGAGTCTGGAGTCGGGTACAAAAACTCACCGCCCGGAGCGGAAGGGCGAAGCTCGTCCTGCGACCAAAACAGGAGCAGCTCCTCCATCTCCTGCGCGAGCACAAGGCGATGACGCCGCGCGAAATCTGGGACGCGATCGGCATTTCAAAACAGGGTGCGCTCGATCTCCTGCGCCCGCTGATCAAGGCCGGTTTGGTCCGCAGGATTGGGACGAAGAAGAGTGGGCGATATGTTTTGAAATAACGGCGGGAAGGATGGCGCACTCTGAGCTTTCCAGAAATCCAGCGGGATCCCTCGACTCCGCTGCGCTCGCTCGCGTGCATCTTGGCCTGCTCATATTCGCGAAGGGTCCGATAAAAAAATGGCGCCGCCGGCGCAGTTCCTCCGCGCGCCCGTTCGCTCATTCGCGCAGCAGTTGCCTGAGGGTTTCACCTCGCCGATAACAACCGCTCCGCATGGAAATGGAACACACCCTCACGGGTAATATTCAGTCGCATCCCGGCTTTCCTTCGCGCCTTTTGCGGAACGAGCGCGATGTCCTTGTTTATCTCCCGACGGGCTACCGTCGTTCCCCCCGCCTGCGTTATCCGGTGCTTTATTTGCATGACGGGCAGAATGTTTTCGACGCCGCCACTTCCTTCGCCGGGGTGGAATGGGGCGCGGATGAATCAGCCCAGCGCCTGACCCGTCAGCGCCTGATGGAGCCGATCATCATCGTCGCGGTCGCGAACACGGGCGAAACACGCATCCACGAATACGCGCCCACCCAGGGCGTGATCGACGGGAGCGCGAAACGGAAAAAGCGCAGCCGCGGGCAGCTCCGGAAATACGGGCGTTTCCTCACGGAAGAGCTGAAGCCGTTCATCGACCGGGAATACCGGACGAAGACGGAAGCGGAGTGCACTGGGCTGGGCGGTTCGTCGTTAGGCGGGCTGGCCACGCTCGTGCTCGGGCTTTGGTTCCCGCAGGTTTTTGGTCGCCTCGCGGTCATGTCGCCTTCGATCTGGTGGGACGATTGCGCGATTTACCGCCTCGTCGATGAGCTCGCGGAAAAGCCGCCGCTGAAAATCTGGCTCGATACCGGCACCCACGAAGAGGGCTGGGAACGCGCCGCCGTGCTGCGCGATAAGCTGGTCGAGAAAGGCTGGCGCCCCTATGACGATCTGCAATTCACGGAAGTGGAAGGCGGCGATCACAGCGAAGGCGCGTGGGCCGCGCGTTTCGAAGCGGTGTTGCGCTTTCTCTATCCCCCGGCGCTGCCGGTGTAGGGGCGGAG
>JBPCRH010000162.1:0-5874 GCA_050997075.1 Chthoniobacterales bacterium | reverse complement strand
ACCTTCGCCAGGAAAACCCCGTCGTAGGCGAGGAGGAAATAGAGCAGGATCAGCATCGTGAGCGCGCTGATGATGAACTCCGGCGTCTGAACCATGATTTTCTCGGCCAGCGCGTGCTGCTTCACCTCCACCGTCTGGGTTTTCTGCTGCTGCGGCGCAGCGGCTGGGGCGGTCAGGTTTTCGATTGCCCCGCTCGCCTGTGCGACCTTCTCCATCGGCTTTTTCAAGGGGAGCATTTTTTGCTGCAACTGCCGCAAACTGTAAGGTGCCTTATCGAGCCAACCAGCCGCGGGCGCGGCGAGGAAAGAAACCGCGTAGCCTAGGCCGCCCACGAGCGAGAGCAGGAGGAGAGCGGAGCCGAAATGAGTCGAGATTTTGATCCGCGCGAGTCCGCGGATGATCGGCCGAAGCAGGTAACTCAGGAGCAACGCGAGCACGATTGGAAGCAGGAGCGAGCGCAGGAAAAAGATCGTGTAAAAGAGCGCGAGCAGGAAAAGCCCGGTCATCGCGACCGAGCGAACGTCGAAGGGGCGCTGCAAAAGATCGTGCACGCGAATGCGCGGCGTCACCACGGTGTTCTCCGGGCTTTCCGCGCCCTCCTTCCGAGGTTCTTCGTCGAGTTTGATTTCCATTCTTCCGATGATTCGTCTGTCGAGGCGGTTCCACGCGCCCGCGGGTGCGGGAAAGCGCGGTTGACGGGAGTGGGGCAGGCGCGGTTGAGTGGCGCATGCCGGCCGCTGCTCTCCGCGCTTTGCTCACTCGCTCGATCGATTATGCAGGGTTGTTTCCGCCTGCCGGGCTCGAGTTGGAGCCGGCCTTGGAAAACCAGGCGCGGTATGTCCGCTCAGCCGAGCGCTGGATGCTCGGCGCTTTCGTTTTGCCGGTGGCGAAATTTGAGGCCGCCGTCGCGCTGCTTGCGTCGTTCGACCGCGAGTTTCCGCTCGAGATTTCTGCGCTCGGGCCGAAGACGGAGGAGGCCGCCGCTTTTCCAGCGGCCGTGGCCTCGGCGCAGCGCGCGCTCGCGAAATTTACCGAGCAGGCGGAGGGACGCGCGCGGGTCGTGCAGCTCGAGATGCCGTTACCGGCGGAGGATTTTCCGGAGTCGTTAGGCGAGGAAACCTTCGCGATTTTCTGGGAAGCTCCCGCGGCCCGGGCAGCGGCCACGATCGACGCGCTCCGCGGAAGCGGCGCCGGGTTCAAGCTCCGCACCGGCGGGGTGACCGCGGACGCTTTTCCGGCCGCGGCGGCGATCGCGGAAGCACTGGTGAGCGCCGCGCGCGCGCAGGTTGCGATCAAATTTACCGCCGGGCTGCACCATCCGGTCCGGCATTTTCACGAAAGTGTCGGCACAAAAATGCACGGCTTCCTCAACGTCCTCGGCGCCGGCGTGCTCGCGGCCGAACACGGCTGGGACGAAGCCCAGGCTGAGGCGATGCTCCTCGACGAAGACGCCGCTGCCTTCACTTTCGACGACGAACATTTCCGCTGGCACGACTGGACGATCGCGACGGCGCAGATCCGCGCGCGGCGCCGGCTCGTGACGTCGTTAGGCAGTTGCAGTTTCGACGAACCGCGCGACGACCTGCGCGCGCTTGGCCTCTTCTAGGCATCGTGGAAAGGGCACCCAAAAACTCGGTCATTCCGAGCGGAGCGCAGCGCAGTCGAGGAATCCCGTCGCGTTTCTGGAAAGCCCAGCGGCAAATCTGCACGGCAACACCACGGGATCCCTCGGCTCCGCTCGGGATGACGCGGCGTAGCGCCCGCCCTACATTTACGCATGGCCACTCCACTTCGCTCTTTCCTCGAAGTCGCTCCCGACTCGCACTTCCCGCTCGAGAATCTCCCCTACGGCATCTTTCGGCCTAACGACGGCCGGCCGCGCGCCGGGGTGGCGATTGGCGCGCAGGTGCTCGACCTCGCCGCGCTCGAGGAAGCGGGACATTTTCGCGGCGCGGGCCTGGGCGAACGGCCGGTTTTCCAGAAGCCGGTGCTGAACAACTTCCTCGCGCTCGGCCGCCCGGCGTGGCTGAAAGTGCGCGCGATTCTGCAGGATCTGCTTGCCGCCGACACTGCGACGCTGCGCGACGACGACGCCCTGCGCGCGCGCGTCTTTCATCGGCAGAGCAACGTCGCGATGCAGTTGCCGGTGCGGGTTGGCGATTACACCGATTTTTATTCCTCCTATCACCATGCCTTCAATGTCGGGACGATGTTCCGCGGGGCGGAGAACGCGATCATGCCGAACTGGCGCCATCTCCCGATCGCTTATCATGGCCGCGCCAGCTCGATCGTCGCGAGCGGGGCCGATGTCCGCCGACCGCAGGGTCAGACGAAAGCGCCCGATGCGAGCGCGCCGAGTTTCGGGCCGAGCAAGGCGCTCGATTTCGAACTCGAAACCGCCTTCCTGATCGGGCCGCCTAACGAACTCGGCGAGGCGGTCCCGATCGCGCAGGCAACCGATCACATCTTCGGCCTCGTCCTCATGAACGACTGGAGCGCGCGCGACATCCAGACCTGGGAATACCAGCCGCTCGGGCCTTTCCTCGCGAAAAATTTCTGCACCAGCATCTCCCCCTGGGTGGTCACGCTGGAGGCGCTCGCGCCTTTCCGCCGGCCGCTCCCGGCGCAGGACCCGGAGCCGTTTCCGTATTTGCGCGCACCGGAGGATTTCGTCTTCGACGTTCAGCTCGAGGTCGCTTTGCAGAGCACTAAAATGAGCGCGCCGCAGACGATCGCGCGGAGCAACATGCGCAATCTTTATTGGAGCATCGCGCAGCAACTCGCTCATCACACGGTCGGCGGCTGCAACCTCCAACCCGGCGATTTGCTCGCCAGCGGCACGATCAGCGGCCCAGAGGAAAATGCGCGCGGAAGCATGCTCGAACTGACCTGGCGAGGAGCGAACCCGCTCACCCTGCCCGGCGGCGAAACGCGGAAATGGCTCGACGACGGCGACCGGCTCACGATCCGGGGTTGGGCCGAAGGCGACGGCTACCGCGTCGGCTTTGGTGAAGTGCAGGGGAAAGTGGTCGCGGCGCGGACGTAGTTTCGCGACGGGTCTGTTCCCCGCTGTAGACGTTTCCCTCTGGGAAACGCGGGTGTGGGCTGATTTCCCGATCGTGCCCAACTCTCGCGCTTCGCAGAGCGAAGCGTCTACAACGGCGCGCGAGGGTAGACGGTTTTCACAGGGCACGCCGCTCTCGCATTTCGCAGAACGAAAACGTCCAGAAATTGTAGGGCTTATGAAATTTCCGGGCCCGCTCGCCCGCAAAGTGCTAAAAAAATCTGGTGTTTCGAAGATTCCTAGTTGCACCCATGTGCGATCGCCTTCATAAAGAGCACTTCGTGCGCAGGCTTTTTCTCTCTCTTTTCATCACCGCGGGCTGCTGCACTCTCTCCCTAACGAATTCTCACGCTTCCGCCGAAGAAGCCGCAGTGACCCGTTTTATTTATAAAAACGCCGACGGCAAGGTGGAGTCGGCCAAGGTCATTACCTCTTTCACGGGCAGATCCCGTTTCACCCTTTCGCCCCGGAGCACCGGTCGTTCTTCACGGCTCGATCCGAAACTTCTCCGCGCGGCGACGATCGCCGACGAACGTGCCAACGCCCACTCGAAGTCGCGCTGCTGGCGTTACGTGAAGGAAGCGCTCCTCGCTTCCGGCGCGGTCAGTTCCTATCCGCAGACGGAATACGCCCGCCAGGCCGGCGACGAGCTCGTGCACAATTTCGGGTTCGTGCGTCTCGCGGTTCGCGATCCCTATCAGGCGCCGGTCGGTTCGGTGCTGGTTTACGGCTCGGGTCGGGCCGCCGGTCACGTCGAAATTCGCACCCCGACCGGGTTTGTCAGTGACTTCCGGGCGAAGACGCCATCGCGTCGGCCGTTAATCGGCATCTTCGCGAAGGTCTCTTCGTAGGCCGTTGGCCGGGCAACTGCTTCGGTTGCCACCACTTTCGCTCTGGCCGGCGAGGCGCCTGCCCTCCCGCTGCTGAGTGTCGCCGGGTTTCTTTTACCTCCCGGGTTTGCGGGAACCGGCCGTTCCGTGGAGAGTGGGGGCTCGTTTCAATCTGTAAACTTCCCGGCTTCAACCATGCCGGCCCTTTCATTTTATGGCACTCACTCAGACAGAAATTCAGCGGCAGCAGGAGATCAAACAGGCGGAAGAACTCCTCTTCACCGGTAAACAGGAACTCGGTTTCGCGAAGGGACTTTTCCTCGGTGATTTCATCGCCGATTGGGCGATGCCTTACCCGCGCCTGACCGACGCGCAGGAAGCGCAGCTCGAGCGCGGTCTCACCGAAGTTCGCGCCTATCTCGAGGAACATCTCGATCCCGAAGCGATCGATCGAAACGCCGATATCCCGCGCGAAGTGATCGACGGGCTCGGCCGGGTCGGCGTGCTCGGGATGACGGCGCCGCAGGAAGTGGGCGGCCGCGGCTTTACCCAGATGATGTATTGCAAAGTCCTCGAGGAAATCGGGGCGCGCTGCGCTTCGACCGCGGTCTTTACGAACGCGCACCACTCGATTGGGATTCGCGCGCTCCTTCTTTTCGGCACGAAAGAGCAGAAGGAAAAATGGCTCCCGAAATTGATGAACGGCGAACAGCTCGCCGCCTTCGCGCTAACCGAAGCGCAAGCCGGCTCCGATGCCGCCAACGTCCAGACCACGGCGGAGCCGAGCGAAGACGGCTCGCATTACGTCCTCAACGGCGAGAAGCGTTACATCACCAACGCTTCCATCGCGCAGGTCCTGACCGTGATGGCGCGCACGCCCGTCCCGGGGAAGCCGGGCAAGGACGCGATCACGGCGTTCCTCGTCACGCCCGACATGGAGGGCTTCGAGATGCTCGAGCCGCGCATGCCGAAGCTCGGGATCCGCGGGACCGCGACCGGACGTTTTAGCCTAACGAATGTAAAGGTGCCGAAAGAAAACGTCCTCGGCCGGCTCGGCAAAGGTCTGCGCGTCGCCCTCACCGTGCTCGACTTCGGGCGCACGACTTTTGGTGCCTGCTGCACCGGTGCGGCCAAGACGTCGCTGCAGCTGGCCGTGGCCCACGCCAACTCGCGTAAGCAATTCCAGAAAACGCTCGGCGATTTTGATCTGGTGAAGAAAAAAATCGCGCGGATGGCGGCCGATGTCTACGCGATGGAAGCGATGACGCAGGTGACCGCGTCGCTCATCGATCGTGGGTTCGAGGATTTCATGCTCGAGACCGCGATGCTTAAAGTTTTCACCACCGAGCGCCTCTGGGATGCGGTCAACGACTGCTTCCAAATCCACGGCGGCGCGGCCTATTTCGACGATTCACCGCTCGGCCGAATGCTGCGCGACGCGCGGATCAACCAGATCGGCGAGGGGAGCAACGAAGTGCTCATCTCGTTCATCGCCCTTGTCGGCATGCGCGGGCCGGGGATGGAATTCAAGGAAGTGCTCGACACCGTCCTGAAGCCGTGGCGCGCCGATCGGGGCAAAGCCTGGGGCGCCGGCCTCAAGCGTCTCAGCGCGGCGGTCAAAATCCCCGACGTGCCCGTGCGCTCGGAGAAGCTGCGCTCCTATGCGAACCAGCTCGGGCGCCTCGTTTGGCGGTTTAATTTCGCGGTCAACAAGGCCCTCATCACCTATCGCGAGCCGGTCATGGACATGCAACTCATCCAGGAACGCGTCGCGGTCGCAGCGATGGAACTTTTCGCGACCACCTGCGTCCTCAGCCGCTGGGATTCCGAGCTCATGAATGCCGGTCGTAATGGAAATTCGGTCACCACCGAGCACGTGGCCGCCGATCTGTTCGTGAAACGTTCGCTGCGGAAAATCAAGGAAGCGCTCCGCGACCTCGGCGACAACGACGATCGCGCGCTGCTCGCGACCGCCAACGC
>JBPCRH010000080.1:0-4586 GCA_050997075.1 Chthoniobacterales bacterium | reverse complement strand
TGTCGAAAATGATCGCGACCGCCCCGGCGCTCTCGGCGGTTTTCTCCGCGCGCCGGAGGAAGACGGCGAGTGAGTCGGTGATTTCGCCGTGCAGCGGCACGACCACGATATCGCCGCGGCCGACGGTAGCGCCGGCGTGGGCGGTGCCTAACGACAGGACGAGGGCGAGGAGAAAAGCAAAAACGCGCGGCGCGTGACGGAACATGCGTTAATCTGACACCGCTGCGCATGGGCACAATCCCCGACCACACACTCGAACAGGTTGCCGCCGCGAACGACATCGTCGAGGTCATCGGCTCCTATTTCCCGCTGAAGCGCGCGGGCTCGACCTGGAAGGCGCTCTGCCCTTTTCACCAGGAGAAATCGCCCTCCTTCACGGTCAATCCGCAGCGCCAGATTTTTAAGTGCTTCGGCTGCGGGGAAGGCGGCGGAGTTTTCAAATTCGTCGGACTTTACGAGCACATCAGCTTCCCTGAGGCAGTAAAAAAACTGGCCGTGCGCGCCGGCATTCCAATCATCGAAGAACGCGGGAGCAATTCGGAGGACGATCGCCAGCACGAGGCGCGACACACGCTCCTGAAGCTGCACGCGGAAGCCGCGCAATGGTTTCACGAAAACCTGATGAAGCGTGAGCTGGCCAAGCCGGCGCGCGACTACCTGAAGCAGCGCGGCCTAACGAACGAAGTCGCGAAGACCTGGCAGCTCGGCTTCGCGCCGGAAAGCTGGGATGCGTTGCTCGATTGGGCGCTCGAGCGCGGCTACAAACGCAGCACGCTTTTGCAAAGCGGGCTCGTGAAACTGCGCGACGAAGAGCGGCCGGAGAGCGAGGTCTACGATCGCTTTCGCGGGCGTCTGATGTTTCCGATCTGCAACGACCTCGGCGAGGTGATCGCGTTTAGTGGGCGCATTCTGGTGAGCGAAAAAGAGAGCGCGAAATACCTGAACTCGCCGGAGACGCCGCTCTTTCGCAAGGGCAGCATTCTTTTCGGCCTGCACAAAACGAAGCGCGGCCTGATCGAGGCCGGGAGCGCGATTGTCTGCGAAGGGCAGCTCGATCTGATCACGCTTTTCGAGGCTGGCCTAACGAACGTAGTCGCGCCGCAGGGGACGGCCTTTACCGAGGGGCAGGCACGCATTCTGAAACGTTATGTGAACGAAGTCGTGCTCTGTTTCGACGCCGATGCCGCCGGCCAGAAAGCGGCCGAGCGCTCACTCGAACCGCTCCTCCAGCACAACCTCGTCGTGCGCGTCGCGGAGATGCCGCCGGGGGAAGATCCCGACTCGTTAGTCCGTAAAGACGGCGCGGAAAGTTTCGCCGAGCGCATCGCCACCGCCCGCGATTTTTTCGATTTCTGGATCGAGCGCGCCACGGCCACGAGCGACCTCACAAACCTGAACACGAAAATGCAGCTCGCCCGCGAGCTCGCAGAAACCGTCGCGCGCGTGCACGACCCGCTCATGCGCAACGAGGTGATCAGCAAGGTGACGGCGCGGCTCGGGGTGGCCCCGGCCGATTTCGCCAATCTGCTCCCGCGCAGTCCGCGGGCGCGCACGCCTAACGAGTCCGCGCCGCGCACCGTCGCTCCTGCCCCGCGGCACGAGATCGCGCTCCTTTGTGTCCTCGCCCTGCGCGATAAGGACGCGCGCGATTTTCTCGTCGCGCAAGATTGGCGCGAAGTGGTGGCGGAAACGCCCGGCACGGAGATGCTCGGGAAGATTCTCGCGGCTGATCTGCGCCCAGACGATTCGGCTTCCTGTAATCCGTTCCTGACTTCACTCGCGCCGGAGGAAGAGTCGCTCGTCGCCGGCTGGCGCCTGCAGAAAATGCCCCCGAAAGCCGAAACCGTGGCCCGCGAATGGTGGCAGGGCTTGCGGCAACCGGCTTTACGCCGTCGGCTCCAGGCTGCCGAAAGTCGGCTGAAACTTCCGCAGATTAGTGCCGGGGAAGTCGTTACGCTCCAGAAACAAGTGGTTGACCTCCGGGGACAGCTCGACGAATTTTTGCGGCTTTCGCCGAGCCGCGAGCCGGGTTCCTGAAGGTCGTTCGCGGAATGGCTCCTGCTTGGTCCTTTAGATCTTAACTCTCCTTCGATTTGGCTAAAACAACCAAAGCTCGCGGCGGCGCGAAAAAGTCGTCCAAAACTCAGGCGCCGGTCGCGAAGAAACAACGCGGGCGTCCTCTCGGTTCGGGCAAGAAACCGGTCGTGGAAAAAATGAAACGTCCCCGGGGCCGTCCGCGCAAAGATCCCGCCCTCAATCCGCCCAAGGCGAAACGCCCGCGCGGCCGTCCTCCCGGTCCCTGCGCCGTCACGGCCGAACGGCGCAAAAAAAGCGGCGCGGTTATTTCCCAGGCGAACGGGAACGGCTCGGTCGCGATCAACCTCGCCGACCAGACGCAGGCCCGCATTCGCGAGTTGATCAAGCTCGCGAAGGAACAAGGCTATCTCACTTTTGACGACCTCAACGAGGCGCTCCCGGCGGAGCTGACCGATCCCGAGGAGCTCGATCATATCCTGATGCGGCTGCGCAAGCTCGAGATCGACATCATCGAGGCCTCGGAAGTTGACCGCTATAAGGACGGCAAAAGGGACAACGAGGAAGAAGAGGAAAAGCCCGAACCGAAGCTCGACATCCTCGACGACCCGGTCCGGATGTATCTCCGGCAAATGGGCCAGGTGCCGCTGCTCACCCGCGAGCAGGAAGTCGAGATCTCCAAGCGGATCGAGGAGGCGGAGGCGGCCGTGAACGAGCACATCAGCCGCTTCGGTTTTGTCGCTGGCGCGCACCTCGATCTCGCGGCCAAACTCGCGGAAGGGGGCGAGCGTTTCGACCGCGTCATCCTCGATAAAAAAATCGAGAGCCGCGAGCGCTACATGAAAATCCTCCCAGGCCTCTGTCGGAAGGTGCAGAAGATGAGCGCCGAGCTCGGTCGCCAATACACCCAGCTCACCCACCGCAGCCACGACGCCGCGCAGGCGAAGAAATTTGAGAAGGCGGTCGCGAAGTTACAGGCGGTTTATCCCCAGTTCTTTTTCAAACAGCGGGTGACGGAGGAATTCGTGCACCTCGCGGATTCGCATTTTGTCCTCCTCCGCGGTCTCCAGGAGGAACTAAAGAAACATACCGTGCGCAAGACGCGCGAGCCGTTGCAGAAAAAATTGCGCGCGGTGGAGACGACGCTCTGGCTTTCGATGGCGGAATTTGATGAGCGTTACCAGGAACTGCGCGGCTGGCTGCGCAAAGGGCTCCGCGCGAAAACGGAAATGGTCGAAGCCAACCTCCGACTCGTCATTTCCATCGCGAAAAAATACACCAACCGCGGCCTCTCTTTCCTCGACCTCATCCAGGAAGGGAACATGGGCCTGATGAAAGCGGTCGAGAAATTCGAGTATCGCCGCGGCTATAAATTTTCGACTTACGCGACCTGGTGGATCCGGCAGGCGATCACCCGCTCGATCGCCGACCAGGCGCGCACCATCCGCATCCCGGTGCACATGATCGAGACGATCAACAAGCTCATGCGGGTGCAGAAACAACTGCTTCAGGAATACGGCCGCGAGCCGACACCCGACGAAGTGGCCGAGGAAATTTTGCTGCCGGTCGATCGCGTCCGCGCCGTCCTGAAAATGGCGCAGCAACCGATCTCGCTCCAGGCGCCGGTGGGCGAGAGCGAGGAGACGAATTTTGGCGATTTCATCGAGGACAAATCGGCCGATAACCCGAGCGACATGACCGCGATCGCGCTCCTGAAAGAGAAGATCAAGGACGTGCTCGAGACCTTAACCGAACGCGAGCGGCAGGTGCTCGAGCAACGCTTCGGCTTGGTCGAAGGTTACAGCCGCACGCTCGAGGAAGTGGGCCGGCAATTTCGCGTGACCCGCGAGCGCATCCGTCAGATCGAGGCGAAAGCGCTGCGCAAGATGCGGCACCCGACGAGGATTCGGCAGCTCGAGGGATTCCTCGAAGCTGCCGATCTCGAGACTATCGCAAAACCGCTGCCCAGTTAGCGATGGCGGTAATGCCGGCCGCCCCGCAGAACGACGACCGGCCGGCGATAAATGTAAGGCCGCCGATAAATCGGCCGGGCATAGGGATAATAGCCATACCCGACTCCAATACGGGGATAACCGTAACCGTAAGGCGCGTAGCCATACGGCGCGTAGCCGTAACCGACCCCGATCCCGGGGTAGAAGAGCGGCAAACCGATGCCGATCCCGATGTGAACGTGCGCTTCAGATTTTGGCGCAGAAACGAACGCGAACGCCCCGGCCACCGCTGTGATAAGGATGATTTTTTTCCAGTTCATGATTTTTGCTCCTATTTAAGAATTCCTCTATTCAGACGGGCGCAGTTGCAAACTATTCAGCGGCAGCGGCGCTCCAGCCTGGATAGCCGGTGACGCAAATGTCCGAACCGATCCGAGCGTAGCGAACGCTGTGTAAACGAGCGCCCGCGACGGTGGTAGCGGCGCCTTTACCCGCGACTGCGAAAACGGGGCCGCCAGTGAGCAGCGGCGCGACGTAAAACTGAACCTTGTCGACGAGCTGCGCGTCAAAGGCCTGGCCAAGGATCTGTCCGCCCCCCTC
>JBPCRH010000049.1:0-4304 GCA_050997075.1 Chthoniobacterales bacterium | reverse complement strand
CTACACGCCGCGCCTGACCAGCATCTTCGCGGAAGTGCTCCAACAACTCGGACGCGAGCGCGCCTGGTGTGTGCACGGTCTGGCCGGGGAAGACGTGGGCATGGACGATCTCTCCGTCTGCGGGCGGAGCCGGATCAGCGAGCTGCGGAACGGCGCGATCTCCACCTGGGAGATCGAACCGGCCGACGCCGGCTTGTCGTTAGGCCAACTCGCCGATCTGCGCGGCGACGAGTGCGAGGACAACGCCGCGATCATCGAGGGATTGCTCAGCGGCGAGGTGCGAGGCACTAAACGCGAGATGACCTTGCTCAACGCCGCGGGTGGTTTCGTCGTCGCCGGGCTCGCCCTGGATCTGCCGGCAGGCGTCGCGCTCGCGCGCGAGCAGCTCGACAGCGGCCGCGCCCTCGCGAAATTGCGCGCGCTTCAGAATTTCCGCGCGTAGCTCCGGTCGAGCTCGCGCAGGAGCGCGACCGCAAACGCCGCGCGATCGATCGCGTGCCCGGCCGCCAGCGCGAGCGAGCCGGCGCGTTCCTGGAGTTCCGGGGGAAAGGCGGCGAGCGGCTGGTTGATGTTCACGCCGATCCCGGCGATTGCGGTAAACTGCGCGCCCCGGCCCGCGACGGTTTCGACCAGGACGCCGCAGACTTTGCGCGCGCCGAGATAGACGTCGTTAGGCGGCTTGATCGTCGGGGTAAGTTTTAGTTCCTCACGGATCGTGGCGACGACCGCGGCGGCTGCCCAGTCGGTCAGGCGCGCCGATTCCGCGAGCGCGATCGCCGGGCGGAGAAGCACGGAGAACCACAAACCCTGGTGCGGCGCGGAGTGCCATTGATTCGAACGTTGGCCGCGCCCGGCGGTTTGTGCTTCGGCGAAGACGACCATGCCTTCCGGCAATTCCGGCGTGAGCATTTGCCGGAGGAAATCGTTTGTCGAGCGGGTCGACTCGAGGACGAGAACACGCCGTCCGATAACCACTTTTTCGCCTAACGACGCGGTGATTTCACGCGCGATCAGTCGGTCAAATTCCATCACTTTAATCCTGCACTTACACTTACACCTACACCTCTTCCCCTCGGATGGAGTGTAAGTGTAGGTGTAAGTGCAGGATTAAAGGGGGAAAACCCTTCAGGCCGCGACATGAGTCAGCTCGAGCGAGTAATCGATCGCCCGCGGCGAGTGCGTGAGCGCGCCGATCGAGACGTAATCGACCCCGGTAGCCGCGACCTGCCGGACATTGCGAAGGTTAATCCCCCCGCTCGCTTCGAACTTCACCTTCCCCTTCCCGATCGCGACCGCCTCGCGCATTTCCGCAGCGCGCATGTTGTCGAGCAGGATCACATCAATGCCCTCGATCTCGAGAAAGGAGCGGACCTGATCGAGGGTGTCGGCTTCGATCTCGATGCGCACGCCGGGCCGTTCCTGGCGCACGCGCTCGATCGTCGCGGTCAGACGCCCGAGCCCAGGCCGCGCGAGCAGGTGGTTGTCTTTCACCAGGACCATGTCGTAAAGCCCGAGCCGATGATTCACTCCGCCGCCGGCGGCGACCGCGGCTTTTTCAAACTTGCGCAGGCCGGGCGTGGTCTTGCGGGTATCGAGAATTTTCGCGCCGCTCTTCCCGGCGGCCTCGACGAACTCGTGGGTGAGCGTGGCGATGCCGCTGAGGCGCTGGAGGAAGTTTAGTGCCACCCGTTCCGCGGTGAGAATGGCCCGGGCGGAGCCGCGGATTTCCAGGACGGCGGTGCCGCCCGCGACGATCGCGCCATCCTGCTGCACCCGTTCCAGGCGCAGGCCCGGATCGACCCGGCGAAAGACTTCCGCCGCCACTTCCACGCCGGCCACGATGGCGCGTTCCTTGGCCACGATCCGGGCGGAGGCCTGCTCGTGGTCGGCGACGAAATATTCCGTGGTGATGTCACCGCTGCCCACGTCCTCGCGCAGAGCGAGATCGATCAGGAGGAGGTCGTCGGCAGAGAAATCCATGGCGGTGCGCAAGCTGAAAATCCCGAGCGGGGGGCGGGACGCGAGCGCAGCCATGATGCGGGCAAAGTGCGGGGCGGACAAGCGCCCGCAGGCAAAAAAAGATCCGGGCAGGGCACGCCGCGGAGAAACTTCGAATGCGAGGCCGTGCCACCGCCCGAATCGCCTTAACCGAAGCTATTAGACAGCGAACGTTAGGCGCCGTTCAAGGTTTTTTGCTCGCTAACGAAAATTAACCGCAGAGGACGCAGAGAGGGGGGAGGAAGAGGGAATATGGTCATCCCGAGCGGAGCCCCGCGGCCGCGGAGCGTAGTCGAGGGATCCCGTAGAGCTTCCGTGAAGAGAGCTGCATCAGCGGAGCTTCGGGGAATTTCGCGGCGGAGCTTCCCAGAAAATCCCACGGGATCCCTCGACTGCGCTGCGCTTCGCTCGGGATGACCGATCTCTTCCTCTGCTCTTCCTCTGCGCCCTCCGCGCCTCTGCGGTTAGTGTCCCGGCTCAGAACAACAGCTCGCTCTGCTGCTGAGTCCCGGCGCCGGCGGCTTCGTCGCGTGCTTCCTGGAGGAGCGATTTGAATTCGCACTTCTCCATCGCTTCGATCATGCGCGGGTAGTCGGGCGTGATTCGCAGGTCGTCGATCGGAGTCGGGAGCGGGAGGTGGCAGTCGAGCTCGACCATCTTGCGGTTTTGCATAATCCGCTCCTGGTTCGACTCCAATTTTTCCCGGGTCTTCGGCGCCTTCACCTTGTCGAGGTTGGCAAAAAGTCCCTCGAGGCTGCCGAATTCGCTGATCAATTTCGCGGCGCTTTTCCGGCCGATGCCGGCGCCGGGAATGTTGTCGACGCTGTCGCCCGCGATCGCGAGGACGTCGCCGATCCCTTTTGGCGGGACGTCCCATTTCTTCGTGACTTCTTCTTCGCCTAACAATGCGAAGGCATCTTTCGGTGAGAACAGGTCCGCCTTCGCCGTGCTGTAAATTTTCACTTGCGGACTCACCAGTTGGTAGAGGTCCTTGTCATTCGTCGCGAGGATCACTTCCATCCCACGCGCCGCCGCCTGGAGCGCGTAGCAACCCATCATGTCGTCGGCCTCTGTGTCCGGCACGGCCACGCTCTGGAAACCAAGGATCGGAGTGAGCTTCTGGATGTAATCGAGCTGCGGGATCATCCGGTCGGGCATTTCTTTGCGCGTGGTCTTATAGGCGGGCTGGAGCTCGGTCCGGCGCTGCGGCAGACCCATGTCCCACATGACCGCGGCGAGGTCGGGCTGGAGATGCTTAAGCATGAGCCGGAGGGTTTTGGTGAAACCGAAGATGGCGTTGGTCGGTTCGCCGCGGGAGTTCGAGAGATGGGGGATCGCGAAATAGGAGCGGTAGACGTAGTAATGGCCGTCGACGAGGAGAAGTTTCACGCGGTTACTCTAGAAGAAAATCCGCAGCTGTGAGGCGGAAAATTAACCGCAGAGGGCGCAGAGGAAGAGGGAGAATTCGGAAGCCAGAAAACCAGAAAAATAGAGGAGAAGTTCCAAGTCCCCTTTCTGGTTTTCTGGTTTTCAAATTAATTTCTTCCTCTTCCCTCTGCGTCCTCTGCGGTTAAACCTCCCCGCCCCCCGCTGGCCTTTCGCGCGATTCGCGGTTTAGTGCCCCGATGCCGGAAGAATGGATCGTGCGTGTGCACGGGAAGGAATACGGACCCGTCGACGCCGATGAGCTGCGCGCCTGGCGGCAGGATGGCCGCTTGATTCGCGAGAACGAAGTCCGCGCCGCCGAGGGCGAACGCTGGTTCCCCGCCGCGGAGTTGCCTGAAGTGTTTGCGGATGAATCTCCCGATGCGAGCGCGCCTGGTCCCGTCGTTAGGCGGATGACTTTGGGCGAAATGTTCGCCGCGAGCTGGCGGATTTATCGCCAGGGGTTCTGGCGCTTTTTTGTGCTCGCGCTTCTCGTTTCGGCGCCGTTTTGCTTCCTCCAGATCGTCGCGCCGCTTCTGCAAACGCCCAACGCGTCCGGTCAGCTTCCGCTCGTTGTCGCGAGTGCGGCCGTCGCGTTCATCATGCTCGCGCTCCTCGTGGTCGCGTGGCCGTTTTCGCTCGCCGGTCTGCAATTGCTCGCGGCCGATCTCCACGCCGGCCGCGACCCGGGCCTGCACGATGTTTTAGTGCGCGCGAAGGCGCTCTGGACGCGCCTGTTCGTCCTCGGGCTGACCGTTTACGGGAGCTATTTTCTCTGGACGACGATCCCGTTGCTGGTCGCGCTTTCGCTCGTGAGCTCGGGCTCTGGCGGGGCGATTTTGCTCGTCTTGTTCCTGCTCATTTTCGTCGCCTACATGGTG
>JBPCRH010000037.1:0-3396 GCA_050997075.1 Chthoniobacterales bacterium | reverse complement strand
GGCGTAGTCGGGGTATTTTTTTTGTAGCTCGGCGCGCGCCTTCTCGGCTTCGGCGGTTTTGCCGGCCCGTTGATAAGCCTTGGCCGCTTTGTTCAGCGCCTGCGGCGTGATTTCCGGGTCGTCGTAGAGCAGGGCGACGCTCATGAAAGCCTTGCCGGCGTCTTCAAAGTTTTGCCGCTCCAGCTGCACGTCGCCGGCGAGAAGACGGGCCTGCGCGTTGACCCGGCCTTCCCCTTGCAGGCCCATGATTTCCTCGGCGATCTTTTGGGCATCATCGGGTTTATGCGTGCCGATCTTGGCTTCGCCTAAGGCGAGCAGCGCTTTCGCCTTGGCCGCGGGATCGGTCGATTTCTCGAGAAACTTGGTCAGCGCTGTTTCGGCGTCGTTAGGCTGATTCAGCTTCATCGCGGCGTCGCCGAGGTAGAACCAAAAATCAGGCGGGAGCGTGGCGACGTTCGCGCTCTTGCTCAGGGCGCCGAGATACTTCGCAGCGGCGGCGTAATCCTTCCCGTTGTAAAATTCCAGCCCGAGCCATTTCAGAAGCTCAGCCGGCACCTGGCCGTCGGGCGATTTCTTGAAGAAGTTGTCGACCTCATGCGCGAGGTCGTCGCGCTGTTTCAGGTAGAAATAGGACGACATGATCCGGAGCGTCGCGGGGGTCGCGTACTGGTCGGTGTTTTGGTCGCGCGCGAGTTTTAGTTCCTCAAGAGCGACCTCGTAGTCCTTCGACTCGAAGGCGGATTTGCCGATGTAGTAGTGCGCCTGCGCGGCGGCGGTGCTCTTGGGATATTCCTTGAGCAATTGCCGGAAGGTTTCGCCCATGCCTTTGGTGTTGTCGGTCTGGCCGAGGAGGAGCGCTTTTTGCTGGAGCGCGGCTTCGCGTTCACGCGCTTTCGGGAAGCGGCGGAGGAGCGTTTCGAGATCGTCGAGCGCGCGGGTGTATTGCTTCGCGCTTTGGTAGGCGAGGGCGCGCTGGGCGAGCGCGGAAGGCGCTTCCGCGGCGTCGGGGTAGGCGTCGAGGAAATAAGTGAACGCCGGGGTGGCGCGCTCGGGATCCTTCATTTGCACGAGGCACCAACCGAGCTTGAAGGCGGCCTGCGCGCGCAACTTATCGGAGAGCTTGGCGTCGCGCAGGGTTTCGTAGAGCGGCGCGGCACCGGCGTAATCCTTCGCCTTGTAGAGCGTCTCCGCTTTCAGGAGTCGCGCCTGATCGGTGTGCTCGCCGCTTGGATTGTCTTTGATGAATTGATCGAGCTCGCCGCGCAACGCCGAGTCGTTCGCGTTGTAGAGACCGATGAGGCGCTGGTATTGCGCTTCGCGCGCTTCCGCGTGCGCCGGATATTTCTGCATGATCTGGCGATAAAGGGTCTGCGCTTCCGGATATTTGCCGAGCTGCCGAGCGGTGTTCGCGGCGAGGAGCATCATCTCGGGGCGCGCTTCCTCGGGCACTTGCGCGACGTTCTTTTCGTAATCGGCCATCGCCGCGGCGTATTGGCCGTTTTGGTAGGCGAGCCGGAGCAGCCCGACGCTCGCGATCCCGCGCCAGCGCCCGGCCTCGGGGAGGGCGCGCCCTTTCTCGAGGAGCGCCTTCGCTTTCGCGGTCATTTTCTTGTCGACGCTGCCTTTTTCGGACTGCGCGAGATCGAGGGCGAGGGTGCCGGCGCGGACGGTCGCTTCGGCTTTGAGCGCGGCGTTCGCGGTCTCGCCGGCGAGCGCTTCGAATTGCGCGAGCGCGTCGTTCTTACGGCCTTTCTCGAGAAAGATGGTGCCGACCGCGAGCCGGGCGTCGTCGCGATACGGATTCGGATTCTCGACCTTCGCGACCTGCTGGTAGATGTCGCGCGCTTCGTCTTTACGGTTGAGATTTTCGAGGCAACGTCCCTCGAAATAACGCGCCGAAAGCGCGAGCGCGGAAGCTTTCACCTTCGCCGCCGCGCGATGGAAAAGCGGGCGCGCCGACTCGTAATCCTTGGCGTTAAAAAGAATCTCCGCGAGGCCGTAAGAGGCCGGGCCGGCGAGCTCGCTCTCGGGGAAATCGTTCACGACGGTCTGGAAACTCGTCCGCGCAGCAGCCGTGCGTCCGAGGGCGCGATAGGCTTCGCCGAGGTAGAAGTTTACCGTCCCGCGCTCGGTCGAGGTCGGGTAAAGGCCGAGGAAATTTTCGTATTCAGGGACCGCGAGATCGTAAAGCTTGCGGCCAAAAAGGCCGTTCGCGTAGGTGAGCTGACGCTGCTCGGGCGACTCGGCGGTTTCTGGCGCGGAGGACTCGTTAGGCGCGGTGTCCGGCGCCGGCGTCGGGGTGGTCGCGGGCGTGGGGGCGATCGGTTCCGATTCTTCCGGGACCGGCAACGCGCGCCGGACAGTCGGCGTGGCCAGCGGCTGCGAGGCGACGGGCTCGACCGGGATGGCGCGGGCGACCGGCCGTTCGTGCACCGGCACGGCGCGGCGCACGGGCGGCTCGTTCTCTTGCGCGAAGGTGAACGACGTGAAGAGGAGGAAGAGCGCTGCTCCGCCGAGCCACTGGGAGGGGCTCTTTGGAAGCGCCCTCGGCGGTTGGAAAACCGCCGCTCCTTGGCGCTGCCAACTCATTTCGCGGTGGCGAAAGCGACGTTGGTGATGCCGGCTTCGCTGCAAATGTTCAGGACGTTGACGATGTTTTTGTAGGCGCCGCCTTCGTCGCCGCGGATTACGACCGCCTGGTCGGCATTCAACTTCACGAGCCCTTCGAGGAGCGCGGTCAGATCAGGACCGGAGAGCGTGCGGCGATTGACGACGACGTTGCCGTCCGCTTTTACGTTCACGATCACGTCGCCCATCTGCGCGGATTTTTCCTGCGCCGCGCTCGCTTTCGGGACCTTCACGTCGAGCTCGTTCTCGTTCCGGGCCGCGTTCCAGGTCATGAGGAAAAAAATCAGGAGGAGGACCAGAACATCGACGAGCGGCGCGAGCTGGATGCCGGGATGTTGCGGAGCAGTGCGGCTGCGGAAATTCATCTTGGCAAAAATTCCGGGGCGGAAGGCAAAACTCTTGACGCCTCGCGGCGACTAAAATTCATCCTCGAGCAGGACCGCCGCGCGCTCGGAGCGCCGCGGAGTGTGCTGGAGCGAAAGGAGCGCGATGATGTGCGTGGAGGCCGACTCGAGATCGGAGATGAGCGCCTGCGCGCGCCCGCGGAAGAAGGCGTAGAAGATCATCGCGGTGATGCCGATGCCGAGGCCGCCGCAGGTATTGATGAGCGCTTCGCTGATCCCTTTCGAGAGCAGGGTGTAGCGGGTCGGCCCGAGGCCGGACCCGAGCGCGCCGAAGGAATGGATGATCCCGAGGACGGTGCCGAAAAGTCCGACGAGCGGTCCGATCGTCGCGATATCGGCGAGATAGGCGACGCGGTTATGAAGC
>JBPCRH010000016.1:0-6051 GCA_050997075.1 Chthoniobacterales bacterium | reverse complement strand
TCACAAATCATCGGCTCTTCGTGGGCAGCAACGAAACGCAGGTCAAACGTGTGACCGTGCCAGGATCAGTGCGAGAGTTGAACCCGGCGACAGGAAGTGTTATCTGGGCCACACCCCTGCCCGCTGGCCCCGTGGTCGGGACGCCTGCGATGAGTGCGGGAGGTGTTATCGTCGCTGCGACCTATAACCAAGCGACGCCGACAGCAAACGCAGTCTATCTCCTCAATGCGTCCGATGGATCGATCGTCAACACAATTCCCGCGGACGCGCCTATTTTCGCGCAGCCTGTATTTGCCGATACCCATCTTTTCATCGCGACCACGGCCGGGGTGTTAACGGCCTACAGCGTTGCTCCGTAAATGTTTGGGCGAGCGGCAGTCTCGGAGGGATTGAATCAGATCCTCAAAACCAATAAAACACGTGCCTCGCACCAGCACGGGTGGGGATACCTTGCCGATGATTTCGTTCGTGGTGAGTGCCGCTGTTCATTACAATTGTTGGGTCGCGGCACGGTTGGAAATGAGCGTGCTATTGAGTCTTAAGGGTGCTGGACTTGTTTATGAATATCCGGGATCTTGCCCTGAGAAATCCAGTCGCACGATCTTCTTCCATCCGACCGCTGTGCTCGACCAAAAATTAACACCCCACCGGATTGGCACCCGTTCTCGGCCAATGGTGCACGACGGATGTCTGCTCGATAACCTCGCTCGTTTGATGAAACCGACCGATGTCGATCGCTGACTGAAGGAACAACCCTGCGTTCGATGGCTCCAGCCCGGTGCAGGTGATCAAGCGCGGCCAGACCGAGTCGAATCTGGCGGATGCTCTATTTCCTCGAATCAGGTGAGCCGGGCTGAAACCCCGGCCTCGCCAGGTCCGCGATTGAGTTCGTGCCCGGAATAACCGACGCTCTTGGCATCTCGCAGGTTACGAATGATGCGAACCATTCGGCCTGCTCCATCCGAATCACGATTATGAACGATCACTCCCACACGCCACACGGCAAAATCACGGTGCACGGAAACGGTCTCGGAGTTCCTTCGCCCGAGCAGGTGGAAAGACGCGCGCGCGAAATCGCCATGATCGACGAGCGGGAAGCGGATGAATTTACCGATGGCGACTGGGAACAGGCGAAGAACGAGCTCACCGGCGTGGATACCTCGCATTCCCCCGAAACCGACAGCGAGGCGGGGGATGAAATGACCAGCCGCGATGATATTCCCGGCGCCTCCGGACATCAGACGCCCAACAACGGCTTCGACGAGGACGTAAACGTCGGTGAAGAACTCGTGACCGGCGGCATCGAAGAAGCGGCGCACGATCAGATGGTCGAAGCGCGCCTCGAAGAGCTGGAAGAGGAGCGCAAAGACCAATGACGAACTCCGTTATCGACGAGCTTCCGCCCGCAGCCACCGTCCGACCGGTCTCAGGAAAACCAGGACGCGCCGCGCAATTGCTCGAACAGTACCGCAAGGTCCGCGGCTTTTCCGAGCGGCTTTGCGAGACGCTGCAACCGGAGGACTACGTCGTGCAATCGATGCCGGACGTAAGCCCGACCAAGTGGCATCTCGCGCACACGAGCTGGTTTTTCGAGACCTTTGTCCTGAAAGTTTGGACTCCCGACTACCGCCCCGCCGTCCCGGAATATGCCTTTCTTTTCAACTCCTATTACAACGCCTCCGGCGACATGCACCGGCGCGATCTGCGCGGTCTGATCTCCCGCCCGACCGTCGCGGAGACTTACCGCTTTCGGCATTCGATCGACGCGCACATTTCGCAACTCCTTGAGCAGGCAAACGAAGACCTCCTCGCGGAGATCGAGCCGGTGTTTATCATCGGCCTGCATCACGAACAGCAGCACCAGGAATTGCTCGTGACCGACATCAAACACGTATTTTCGCAGAACCCGCTCCACCCGGTTTTCCGCGAAACCGTGGCGCAAGTTTCCAACTTGCGCTCTGCAGAGGAAGGCAAGTTGCAAACTTGCCCCACGTTCGTCGATTTCGACGAGACGATTTTCGAAATCGGCCACGCCGGCGATGGCTTCAGCTACGACAACGAAAGTCCGCGCCATCGCGCGCTCGTATCCGCGTTTTCTCTCGCCACCCGGCCGGTAACGAACGGTGAATACCTCGCCTTCATCGAGGCCGGCGGCTACACCAAATCCGAGCTTTGGCTCTCGTTAGGCTGGACCACGATGAACGAGCGGCGCTGGTCCGCGCCGATGTATTGGACGCAGCAAGACGGCGTCTGGTGGAACTTCACCCTCGCCGGAATGCGCCCGGTCAACCTCGCCGAGCCGGTCACGCACCTCAGCTACTTCGAGGCGGACGCCTTCGCGAACTGGAGCGGCGCGCTGCTTCCAACCAAGTTTGAATGGGAACGGGCCGCGACCGGTCTACCGATCGCGGGCAACTTCGTCGACACCGAGCGTTTCCAGCCCGCGCCAGTCGCCGGTTCCGCGAGCACTAAACTTCAGCAGATGTACGGCGACGTCTGGGAATGGACCCGGAGCGCCTACCTCCCCTACCCCGGCTACCGCGCCGCACCGGGCGCGCTCGGCGAATACAATGGCAAATTCATGTGCAACCAAATGGTTCTGCGCGGCGGCTCCTGTGCGACCTCGCAGAACCATATGCGCGCGACTTATCGCAACTTTTTCCAACCGGAAAAACGCTGGCAATTCACCGGGCTCCGGCTCGCCCGCGACCTCTCATGAGCGACGCTTCTGGTGGCGTCACTCTGCTCGATCTCGAGCCCGCGGCGGCGGATTTTCTGGAGCAGGCGATCGCCGGGCTCTCGAGCGATCCGCGCACTTTGCCGAGCAAGTTCTTCTACGATGAACGCGGCTCGGATCTTTTCCTGAAAATCTGCGAGCTGCCCGAGTATTACGTCACCCGCACGTAGACGGAAATCCTCCGCCATTACGGCGCGGAGATGGCCGACTCGATCGGTGAAAATGCCGAACTCGTCGGCTTCGGCACCGGCGCGGGCGTGAAGACGCGTCTACTCCTCGGGCACCTGCACAAGCTGATCGCTTACGTGCCGGTCGACATCTCGAAACAGCACCTGACCGAATCCGCCGAGTCGCTCAGCCGCGAGATGCCGGAGCTCGAGATTCTGCCGGTCTGCGCCGATTATCTCCAGCCGATTGATTTGCCGACGCCCTCGCGCAAACCGGATCACATCGCGGTTTACTTCCCCGGCTCCACCATCGGGAATTTGCGGCCCGAGACCGCGCAACATTTCCTCACCCGCGTCGCCCGGCTTTGCGGCCGCAGCGGCGGACTCATCATCGGCGTCGACCTCCAGAAATCACGCGAAGTTCTCGAAGCCGCCTACAACGACAGCGCCGGCGTCACCGCCGAGTTCAACCTCAACCTGCTCTTGCGCGCGAACCGCGAGATCGGGGCCGATTTCGACCTCGAGCAATGGCGGCACCGCGCGATTTACAACACCGCCGCTTCCCGGATCGAGATGCATCTGCTCAGCGAAATCGATCAGAGCGTGCACCTCGGCGAGCGCAAGTTTGCGTTCGCGGCGGGCGAGAAAATCATCACGGAATTTTCCTACAAGCATAGCGTGGACGGTTTTAGTGCCCTCGCCCGCACCGCCGGCTTCCAACTCGCGAAAGTTTGGACCGATCCACAAAAACTCTTCGCCGTTTTTCATTTTACAACGCTTTGAGCTATCAGCTGTAGCGGCGGGCGTGTCGCCCGCTTTGTCCGGTCGCAGCTGCGGCTGAGACAGCCGCCTCTACATTTTCATGGAGTCGCTTGTCCAACTGCGCGGGGTCGCTAAAAGCTTCGGCGGCACGACCGCGCTCGCGCCGACCGACCTCGAATTCCGATCTGGCCTAACGACAGCGCTGATCGGCCCGAGCGGTTGCGGGAAATCGACGCTTCTTCGGCTTGTCATCGCCCTCCTCACACCGGACCGCGGGGAAGTTCTCTTCGACGGCGAGGAAGTAAACGCCGGGAACGCGCAGCAGCTCCGCCGCCGCGTCGGCTACGTCATCCAGGAAGGCGGCCTTTTCCCGCACCTGACTGCGCGCGCCAACGTCCTCCTCATGTCGCGGCATCTCCGCCGGCCGCAGGAGGAAATGAAGCGACGCCTCCAGGAACTTTGCGCGCTTTCCCAGTTTCCCGCCGACGCCCTCGACCGCTACCCCGCGGAACTATCCGGCGGCCAACGGCAGCGCGTCAGCCTGATGCGCGCGCTCATGCTTTCGCCGGAAGTGCTCCTGCTCGACGAGCCGCTCGGCGCGCTCGATCCCCTCGTGCGATCGGCTTTGCAGCGCGACCTGAAGGTCATTTTCGCGCGTCTCAAACAGACGACAATTCTGGTCACACACGACATGGGCGAGGCGGCTTACCTCGCCGATGAGATCGTACTCATGAACGAAGGACGCATCGTGCAGCGCGGGAGTGTTGCGGACCTGCGCGATCGTCCGGCGAGCGCGTTCGTGACCGAATTCATCAATGCACAAAGGAGCGCGGCGTTTTGAAAAGCGTGCTGCTGTTTTTGTTGCTCACGAGTTCGGCACTGGCGGCGCCGCCGGTGGTCGTCGGTTCGAAAAAATTCACCGAATCGTACGTGCTCGGCGAAATCGCGAAGACCGTCCTGGAGCGCGCGCACTTCGACGTGCAGCAACGCGCGGGCATGGGCGGGACGATCATTCTTTGGCAGGCGCTGCGCGGCGGGCAAATCGACGTTTATCCCGAATACACCGGCACGATCGGTGAAGAAATTCTGAAGACGAAAACGCCGCAGAGCGAAGCGGAAATGCGCGCGGCGCTGGAGAAATTAGGCGTCGGCATGTCGCGCGCACTCGGTTTCAACAACACCTATGCGCTGGTCATGCGACGCGCCGAGGCTGAGGCACTAAAAATCAAATCGATCAGCGACCTGCGCCAGCATCCGGATTTAAAAATTGGGCTGACGCACGAGTTCCTCGATCGCCAGGACGGCTGGCGGCCGCTCGCGCGCCGTTACCGCCTAACGACGCCGAATGTGAGCGGAATCGATCACGCGATCGGTTACGCCGCCCTTTCAAACGGCTCGATCGACCTGAAGGACGCCTACTCGACCGACGCGAAAATTGGCGAGAACGACCTCGTGGTGCTCGCGGACGACGAACATTTCTTCCCGGAATACAAGGCGGTCTTCCTCTACCGGCTCGCGCTCGATTCGCGCGCCGTCGACGCGTTGAATCACTTTGGCCCGATCGACGAAAAGAAAAGGATCGCGCTCAACGCTGCAGCCGAGCGCACTAAAAATTACGCCTACGCGGCCGCGCAGTTTTTCCACGCCGGCTCGCCTAACGAACCCACACCCCGCAGCCAGCTCGCGGCGAATCTGACGCGTTGGATCAGTCGCCATCTGCAGCTCGCGGGCATCTCGCTTTTCTTTTCTGTGCTCATCGGTTTACCGCTCGGGATCGCCGCGAGCCGCGGCGGTGCACTTGGCCAGGGCATCCTCGCGATCGTCGGCATGATCCAAACCGTCCCGTCGCTGGCTTTGCTCGCGCTCCTCGTGCCGGTGCCGTTTCTCGGGATCAGCGCGACGACTGCCATCGTGGCGCTCTTTCTTTACGGGCTCCTCCCGATTGTGCGGAACACCGCGACCGGTCTGCAGGAAATCCCGCCTGCGTTGCGCGATTCCGCGATCGCGCTCGGCCTCGAACCAAGCGCGCGGCTCCGCAAAATCTACCTGCCGCTGGCCTCGCGCACGATCCTCGCCGGGATCAAAACCAGCGCGGTGATCAACATCGGCACCGCCACGCTCGCGGCGCTGATTGGGGCGGGCGGTTTGGGCGAGCCGATCCTGAGCGGTCTGAACCTGAACGATAACGCGACGATTCTTGAAGGAGCAATTCCGGCCGCGCTCCTCGCGTTGTTGGTGCAGGGATTATTCGATCTGCTCGACCGCCTGCTCATCCCGCGCGGCCTGCGATTGAAAAGCTAGCCGCTGTCGAAGCCTTGCGTTGTGGAGAGTGGAGGGGCAATCCAATCTTGACCCACTAAGTTCAGGCCCGAGGTTCTCAGGGGG
>JBPCRH010000480.1:0-4721 GCA_050997075.1 Chthoniobacterales bacterium | reverse complement strand
TTGCAGCGCGGCCCGCTAGATAGTGTCCTGAGGCCCGTCGCTTTCGCGACCAGGGGGTCCAGGGGTCAGGTTAAGATTGAGTCTTAGACGCCGGTCCAGTAGTAGGGGCTCACGGCGTAGTAGTCATAGACCTCTTTGTTCCAGGTGAAATCATGCATGTTCGGCCAGGCTTTCGGGGCGAAAAAGGTCGCACCTTCGAGCTTGGTTTTATCGGCATGCAAGACATAGCCCGGCGTGTCTTTTTCACTCTGACGAATGAGAGTCCACGGGACCATCGTCATCTGGTCGCCTTGGTTGATGAACGCATCGTCGAAGGTGATCACGGCATAGGCAACTTTCCCGGTCTTCGCATCGAGGATGGTGTCCTTGATCGCGCCGATCTGGTGACCATTGGTGTCAAAGAGCTTGGCGTCGTCCACCTTACTCAGGCGCACGAATTTTCCGTTCGCGAGGTCAGGCATCTTCTGGATCAGAGTCTTATCATTCAGGTCGTAGCTCTTCATTGAAGTCAGGGTCGACTTATCGAGCATGGTCATGAGTTTCAGATGGCCGTCTTCATTCAGCTTCACGTTGACTCTGTCCCACGCCACCGGCGTGATCTTGTCACCGATGCCGGTGAAACCGCCCGCAGCGGTAACCGCGTGCATCTCTCCATCGGTGTTTTCATCGATGCGGATGTCGTTGAGATCGCGCCCGGATTTTGCCCGCTTTCTACCCGCAGTTGCTCATCAGGCGACATTCGCTACCTTGGCGCCCTTCATCGTTCCCGAAAATGCTGATCAAGATTGGTTTCGACATTGAATTTGAGCTCCGCGGCCCAACGCCGATGGTGCTCATGCTTTTCGTGCATCCTTCGCGGGTCGCCGATTTGCATGCGCCGGAGGAGTTGCGAGTCGAACCCGGGACGCCGGTCACTTATTTCAGCGATCTCTTCGGCAACCGCTGCGCGCGCCTCCTCGCGCAGCCGGGCCTGATCAAGCTCACGCTTGAGACCGTGATCGCAGACAGCGGCGAACCCGACCGGCAGTCGCCCAACGCGGTCCAGCACCGGATCGAAGACTTACCCGCAGAAACGCTGGCGTTTCTCCTGCCTAGTCGTTACTGCGAAGTCGACAAGCTGAGCGACGTCGCCTGGAAATTATTTGGCGACACCCCGCCGGGATGGGAACGCGTGAAAGCCATCTGCACCTGGGTGCACAACCACATCACTTTTGGCTACCACTTTGCCCATCACTCGAAATCGGCGTTTGATGTTTACGAGACAGGCCAGGGCGTTTGTCGCGATTTTAGTCATCTCGCGCTCACCTTCTGCCGCTGCATGAATATCCCGGCGCGCTATGCCACGGGCTATATGGGCGACATCGGCGTGCCGTTGGTTTTGCCGATGGATTTCAGCGGCTGGTTCGAGGTTTATCTCGGCGATCGCTGGCATTCTTTCGACGCGCGGCACAACGTCCCGCGCATCGGTCGCATCGTTATGGCGGTCGGCCGCGACGCGGCGGATGTGGCGCTGACGACGAACTTCGGGAGCGCGACCCTGAAGAAGTTCTTCGTTCTCACCGACGAGATCAAAGAGAAGTAAAAGTCGTGACGGGCGCTGACTTATTGCCTGCACTTACTCTTTAACTTACACCCACACTCTTTCCTCTGAAGCAGGGGGTAAGTGTAAGTTAAAGTGCAGGTGCAAGTAAGATAGGCTCGCTGCCCCCCTACCTGCACTTACACTTTTACTCTCACTTACACTCTTCTCCCTGAAGCCGCGGAGGTAAGTGTAAGTTAAAGTACAGGTGCAAGTCGAAGAGAGCGACCTACTGCTTGCTCAGCCGCCAGAAGAGCAGCCCGCCGATCACGAGAAAGAGCACGTTCGGGAACCAGACGAGCAACTCCGGATGCACCGCCGCGTTGTTCCGCAGGGTGTCGGCGATGATAATGAAGAGGAAGTAAAAGACCGCGACGAGCAGTCCGGTGGCGAATCCGACCGAGGTCTCGCGCCGATGCGTGGTGATGCCGAGCGGCACCCCGATGAGCGCAAAGGCAATGCAGGAAAACGGAAAGGAAAAACGCTTGTTCAACTCCGTCCGGATGGCGCTCCGCTCCTGCCGATCGCCGGAATGGATCTGCTCGAGCAGTTGCGAAAGTGAGAGGCCGGATCGAGTCGGCCGCTTTTTCTCCTTCTCGTAAAGTTCCTCGAGACTGATCGGCAACGTCCCCTCGGCCATGCTGATGCCGTCGCGAATCTTCCGCAGATCGTAAGGGTTGCTCTCGTCACGCTCCTCGTAGCGCGCTTCGTAGAGGTGAAGCAGGAGGCGCTTGTTCGGTAAATCTGCCTCCAGCATCCCCGTGCGCGCGTGCGTTACTTTCACGGGAAGAGAACGCCCATCCATCTGGAACACGATGATGTTCTCCAGCTTGTTCCCCTCCTTTTTCCCGACGTAAATCTTCCGGCCCGGGAATTGATCGATCACCTGGTCGCCACCGAAAAGCGCGATCGGGTTGCTCGTCGCGAGATCGAAAATGCTGCTCCGCAGCTTCTCCTGCGCGGCGGGCGCGGCCTGGACATTCAGCCAGAGACAGATCGCCGTGCAGACGAGCGCGAGCGCGGCGAGCGGCAGGCAAATGCGGGTCACGCTCACGCCATTGGCGCGGAGCGCGATCAACTCGTTGTCGGCCGAGAGGCGCCCGAAGACGAGCAGGATCGCCGTTAAGAGACCCCACGGGATCGTGAAGATGAGCGAGAAAGGCAAAACGTAGGCGATGAAGACGACGAGATAATGCAGCGGCACATCGTGATTTACGAGGAGGGGGAGGAGCTTGCGGAAAATGTTCCCGACCACGAGCACGAGGCTGAGGACGGCGATCGCGAAGAGGACGTTCACGAGAAGCTCGCGGCCGACGAAGCGATCGATCAATTTCATTCTGCCCGTGAGTGTAGCGGGCTTTTTGAGCCTCGCCATCGCCGGTCGCACCACGCCGTCCCGCGAGGCGCGAAGCACTAAATTATTCCCTCGCGACTGATTTCTGAATTGACCCGGTGGGGTGGTCTCGATAGAAGCGCCATACTTCTCACAAGGAACCCGCGAGAAAAAATTCGAAATTAATATGGAAACAAATGCATCCGCCGCTGCTTCCACGCCGGATAATGCGCCCGTCAACGCGCCCAGCCGCCGCCGTTTTCTCGGCCAGGTGACGGCGGCCCTCGCGGGTAGTGTCGTTTTCGGCAAAACCGTCACCGCCCAGGCCGCGAACTTCGGCAACGGGATCCCCGCCCTTCCGAACAACATCGAACCGCGCGTCGCCCAGTCGTTCGCCATCCGCGTCGCGGCGGCGGCCCTCGAAGCCCTCGTCCCGATCCCGCCGCACACCACAAATGGGGATGAGCAGCGTTACCGCGACAAGTCTGGGTCCTACTCCAAGGGCATCCTCCAGGACGGGATCGGCCTCGTGAATTTGCCGGCGTTCCGGAGTTTCCGGAAGGCGATCAACAGCGGGAAATTCTCCGACTGGGAAAACATCATCACCGGCGGCCCGCGGACGCAGAATGGCCCGTTAGGCGGTCGCGCCTTTACGCTCGAGGGCACCGACGATGTGCAATTCGGCAACGCGCCTTCGCCGAAAAATCAGGTCAGCCAGGTGGTCGTGCCGCCGGCGCCCGCGGTCGCGAGTGAAGCCTACGGGACCGAGCTCGTCGAAATGTATTGGGCCTCGCTCTGCCGCGACATCCCCTTCGCCGACTACGCGACCAACCCGCTCACGATCGCCGCCGCGGCTGAGTTGAACAGCATGCTGGCCTATCGCGGGCCTCGTAATCACTCAGGGCACGTGACGCCGCAGAATCTTTTCCGCGGCACTTATGCCGGGGACACCGTCGGGCCTTACGGCTCCCAGTTCCAGATCATTCCGACATTCTTCGGCGCTCAGGCCCTCTCCCAGCAGCTCAACTCCTATCTCGCCGGGCAGGACTTCATGACTAACCCCACCAATTTCCTGGCCGTCCAAAACGGCATCGACAGTGGTGAAGTCGTCGCCATCGACCCGGTCCCGCGCTACGTCACATCGGGCCGCGACCTCGGCACCTGCACGCGGCAGGATGTCCTCTATCAGGCTTACTTCGTGGCCGCGCTGGTCCTGAGCGGCATTCACGCGCCGCTGAATCCGGGTAACCCCTACGCCCATGCCACGAAGCAGAACGGCTTTGGCACCTTCGGCGGGCCCGACATCGCCGCCAGCCTCGGGACCGCCGCACGGGCCGCGCTCAACAGCGTCTGGTATCAGAAATGGTGGATTCACCTGCGGCACCGTCCGGAGTCGGGCGGAGCGATTCTGCGCCAGATCCTCCAGGGCTTCGGCAACACCCTCAACGCGACCATTCATCCGGTTGCGCTTAACTCCCAGGCCGTCGCGACCAGCTTTAGCAAGTTCGGCGATTACTTCCTCTGCCAAGCCTTCCCGGAAGGCTCGCCCACCCACCCGGCCTACCCGACCGGGCATGGCGCGGTCGCGGGCGCCTGCATCACGATGCTGAAGTTCTTCTACGACGGCAATTACGTGATCCCAAACCCGGTCGTGCCGACGAATGACGGGCAGACCCTGCTCGCGTATACCGGCTCCGATGCCGGACAGATCACCGTGAACGGCGAGTTGAACAAGCTGGCGAACAACGTCTCCTTCGGCCACGGCATTCACGCCGGCATCCACTGGCGGAGCGATACGCCCTCCTCGGC
>JBPCRH010000479.1:0-9304 GCA_050997075.1 Chthoniobacterales bacterium | reverse complement strand
GGCGCAAGTGCTGCGGGCGCCCGGCGTTCAGCCAGGGAAACCTTGAAGCGGCCGCAAAACTTGGGCGGGTAAATCTCGCGCTACTCCAGGACGCGGCGGAGCCGATTCCGATTCTTTTTCTCGAGCCCTCCTGTTACTCGATGTTCGTGGAGGACTATCGCGAGCTGCAACTTGCCGGGGCCGAGCCGATCGCAGCGCGCTGTTTTCTTTTTGAAAAATTTATCGACGCCCTGCTCGAGCGCGAACCGGACGCGCTCCGCTTTGTGCGTCGCGAAGCGCACGTCGCGATCCACGCGCACTGCCACGCGAAGTCGCTCCTCCATCCCGGTTTCATGGTCCGGCTGGCCGAGCGCCTGCCCGGGCGGAAGGCGACCCTGCTCGACACCGGCTGCTGCGGCATGGCCGGCGCCTTCGGCATGCTCGCGGCGAAATACGAGCTCTCGCTCAAGGTCGCCGAGCCTCTCGTTAGGCAAGTGACGAATCAGCCTAACGAAGCCGTGGTCGTCGCCTCGGGCACGAGTTGCCGGCACCAAATCGATGACCTCACGCCGCGCCATCCGCAGCACATGGCTGAGCTCCTCGCGGAAGCGCTCGAAGGGTGATGAAGGAAGTTCGCGCGGCGAAAAGATCTTTCGATCCCCTGCTCTTGGCCGTGCTCGTCGCGGCCGCGTTCTTCTGTCTGCACGGGATGGGCTGGGGGCGAGTGGAAGACTGGAACCGCGACCAGATGGCGCTGCGGGCGCTCGATGGATTGCGCCCGTACTCGTTTTCCAAACCGCCCTTCGATACCTACCTGAACCATTTTTTTGTGCTCGCGCCGGTGCGCGCGGCGGAATGGATTCGCGAACGCAGCACCGGCCAGCCGCAGCAGTGGAATCACGTGCGCCTGCTCGGATCGCGCCTGCTCGTGATGTTGCAGGTTCTGGGCACAGTCGTGCTCGGTTACGTCATCAGTCGACGGTTCTTCGGGGTCTTCGCGGCGCGGGTGACGGCGTTGTTTCTCGGGACTTCCGCCGGGTTCATCGCCTCGGCGCATTTTCTTTCCTGCGACACGCCCCTCCTCTTCTTCCTTCTTCTCACTCTCTATTTCGCGCAGCGGATCATGCAACGCGGCCGGATGCGCGACTATGTCTGGGCCGGTTTATTCGCCGGGATCGCGACCGCAACGAAGTATAACGGCCTCGCCGCCGGCATCCTGATTCCGATCGCGCATCTGCTCTCGCCGCACTGCACTTCGCTCCGGGGCTGCCTCTTTCATCCGCGGGTTTTGCTCGGCGTCTTCCTGGTGCCGATCGGTTTTGTGCTCGGGAATCCCTACGCCGTGCTCGACTGGCCACGCTTTCGCGCCGACTTCATGTACAACTACGAGGTGACCCCGGTTTATGGCGGTCAACAGGGAATCGGCTACGGCGCGTTCCTCCGCCGCTTCGGGGAAATTCTCGGCCCTCCCGGGACGTATGCGCTCTGGATTTTAGTGCTCGGCGGCGTCGTGATCATGCTCCATCCCCGCCTCCGCGAACGCGCGCGGGTTCCCGGGTTTCTGCTCATCGCGAGCTTCTTCGTTTTGTATTATTTAAAGATCGGCGCCTTCCCGCGGATGCCGGTCCGTTTGGTTCTCCCGGCGGTGCCCTTCGCTATTCTCCTGGCCGGCCCGCTCCTCGCGAAGCTGGAGGCGCATCGCCGCCTGATTTATGTGCTCCTCGCTCCGGTGATCGCTTACAACTTCCTCTGCTCGGCGCTGGTCGGCTGGCGCTTCGCGAGTGACCCGCGACTCGCCGCGCAGGATTGGATGCTCGCGCACCTCGCGCGAGGGCAGCTTGTGGAATCAAGCCCGAGCAGCCCGCGCTGGGCTAAGCTCGACGAGGTGACGATAGTGGAACATCGCGTGACGGACGCGGATTGGGGTCGTCCGTGGCAGCGCGGGCGCACGGTGGACTTGCGCATGCCGTCGGTGAACGGGCGCGCGCAACTCTTCGGCCGCATCCTTAAGGGCAATCGCTGGGTGGAAGCCGCGGGGCGGAGGGAGGGCGAACCGGACGAGAACCTTTTTTCCGGCCCCGCCCTCCTCACGCGCAACCCGGACTTCATCGCGATCTACGAGGAGGACACGTTGATGCCGAGCCCGACTGTGCGCGCCTACTATGCGCAACTGCGCGCCGGCCGCTTTCCCTACCAGATTGGGTTCGACCAGGATCAGCCGAAGATTTCTCCGCATCTTTATCCCCGGAAGATCGACTTTCTCGATGGCCGCATGACCATTCTCGAACGTCGCCCGCCCCTGCCCTAGCATACCGACGGTGCCGCTTCTTTCTCTCGTCATCCCGACCTACAACGAGCGCGGGAACCTCGCGCCGTTACTCGAGGAGTTGCGGCACCTGCTCGACGCGGCGGCGCCGGGAGACTACGAGCTGATCGTGGTCGACGATGACAGCCCGGATCGCACCTGGGAACTGGCGGCCGAAATCAGCCGTGAGTTCCCGCAGGTGCGCGTGCTCCGGCGCGTAGCGGAGCGCGGCCTTTCCGCGGCGGTGGTTGCGGGCTGGAAAATCGCACGGGGAAAAATCTGGGGCGTGATCGACGCCGATCTCCAACATCCGCCGGCGGTCATCGTCCCGCTGCTCGCGGCGATGGCCGAAACAGGAGTCGATCTCGCGGTCGCGACCCGGCATCTCCCCGGGGGCGGAGTGAGCGATTGGAAATGGTCGCGCCGGATTCTCTCGCGCGGAGCGCAGGCGGTCGCGGTCGCGCTCGTACCGCCGGCTCGATTGGTGAGCGATCCGATGAGCGGTTTTTTTCTCGTCCGCGCGACGGCGATCGCGCTCCCGCGCATCAAGCCGTTAGGCTACAAAATTCTCCTCGACGTTCTCGCCACCGGACACTTCCGCGATTTTCGCGAAGTCCCTTACATCTTCCGCGAGCGGACGAGCGGCGGGAGCAAAGTGACGTTGCAGCAATACCGCGAGTTCTTGGTGCAAATCGGCAGCCTGCGGTCTCGGCCGTGATTGGAGGGATGAGCTCCCGCGAAGCCGAGGGCGTTCGCGCCCGGGAGGAAATTCGCGGACGTGCTTGTGCGTTCCTCCGGCCTCGCGGAGCTGCGCCCTTCGGGTGTGCTCGTCCTTCAAGGAAACTCTTGCTTGACCCGACGATGTTATTACATCTGTTCTAACATGGTTCTCGAATTAAAGCTCCGCAAAGTGGGAAACTCGGTCGGCGTAGTGTTCCCAAAAGAAGCCTTGGCGCGTTTGAATGCCCGCGAGGGTGATGCCTTGATTTTCACGGATGCGCCAGAGGGCGGGTTTCGGGTGACGCCGAGCAACGCGGATTTCAAGCGACAAATGGACGCGGCTGAGAAAGTAATCAGCCGTTATCGGAACACTCTGCGAGAGCTGGCGAAATGACCGAGCCAGAATGGGTGCCGCGCGAGACCGTGCTCGCGTTGCAGGGGCGGCTTCTGGCGGAATTCGGCGGAGCGGATGGAATTCGCGACGAAGGTTTGCTCGAATCGGCGCTGGCGCGACCGCTCAATCGGATCGCTTACGACAAACCGACGCTCTTCGAGTTGGCCGCGAGCTACGCCTTTGGACTGGTGCGAAACCATCCATTTCTCGACGGCAACAAACGAATCGGCTTCGTCACCGCGGTTCTCTTCCTCGAGCTGAACGGCTACAGTTTCGGCGCAACGGAGATCGACGCGACCATCCAGACCCTCGCCCTTGCTTCAGGAAATCTGAGTGAGGCGAAATACGCCGCTTGGCTGAAAGCGAATTCAGAGGGCGTCTAGCCTTTTGGCGGCGCCGCGGGCGGGTTTGCGCCTGGCGTGGTGGCCGCTCCCGGAGCCGGCGCGGGCGGGGCGCCCCCGGGGACATCGGCCTCCGCGGGGACGGCCTTTAGGTCGGGCTCAGTCCAGGATTCAGTGCGGCCGGCCAACTCCTTGCGCATCGCAGCAACGCCTGCTGCCGGAACCGCGCTACCGGTGTTACCCCATTCCTGGCGCACATAGGTGAGAACGTCGGCGATTTTTTCGTCAGTGAGTGTCTTCTCCCATGGCTGCATCACGGCCGAGCCATATTGCTGGCCTTTGACCGTGAGCGGGCCTTGCAGGCCTTTGAGGACGATCATGACCGGACGGCGGGACCCGCCGTTGACGATTTCCGAGCCGGCCAGCGGCGGATATTGCCCGGCGACACCGAGGCCCGTCGCCTGGTGGCAGGTGGCACAGTTCGCGGAGAAAATCTTCGCGCCCTTCTGCGCAGGCGTGAGTTCGGTCGCCTGTTCGGTTGCTCCGCCGGCTCCGGCGTGGCTCGCGATACGCGGGGCGTTGCCGAGGTAATCGAGGCCGTCGCCGCTCCAGTTCCCGGCGTAACGGCCGAGATAAGCGCCGCCGAAAAAGACGGCGAGTCCGTAAACCGTGATCAACCAAAGCGAGAGCGGCTCGCGGCCGACGCGCGGATCGACTTTTTCCCTAATGACCGCGGCGTGGGTCGCGTGAACCGCTTCGGTTTCACCGTAATCCATGCCCTGATGTGGAGGGTTTTGGGGAGTCATTTCTTCGCCTCCGTTCCCGGGGCCGCGGCGATGATCGGCGACTTGGCTTCTTTCAAGAGGTGCGCCTGGTCGCGCGACATGAGGTAGGCGACGAGGCATTTCGCGTCGTAACTCGGCACGATTTCCCAGCCGGTTTTTACTTCATCACCGGCGTCGCCGGCGAAGTTTAGTGCATCGGGCGAAACGATCCCGGAGATGCGGCGTTTCTCGTAAAGGAAACGATAGGCAGGCATATCGGAATCTTCAGCAATGCTCCGCGGGCTGTAGAGATGCCGATGATGCCAGGCGGCGGTGTAGGGAATTAATTTTCCGTCGGCGGTGAGGCCGTTTAGGTTTTCGACCAGAGCAGGCGCGGAAGTGGCGACGTTCGCGGCGGGTTGAGCGCCGGCGTTTGGCAAGGCCGCGGGTGACGCAGCGGCGGCCGGAGCTGTCGCGACGGCGGTCGCCGGCGAAGCACCGGACGCCGGACTCGCGCTGGCGGCGGCGGCAGCCGGACTGGCAGCGCCCGCAGCAGCGGGACTGGCAGCAGCTGCGGCCGGCGGCGGCGTGGCCGCTCCATTTTCCTGCAAAGCCGGCCGATGACCGACATTGGCCAGATCAGGTCCGGTCCGCATTTTCCCAAGAAAAACGATCGGCTGGAAAAGATAATCGCGCGGAGCGCTGCGGCGCTCGCCCCATTTCCGCTCGAGATCGGAGCCGCCGTAATCGGGCCGCACCTGTTGCGAGTGGCAGTAAACACAGCCGTTCGCCGCGTAAACCTGAGCGCCGCGCACGGCCATGCCCGAGTCGGGCGAGGGGTAAACGTCGGTGCCGTCTTCGTCGGTCTGCGGGTCGAGGCTGCCGATCTGGAGATTGGGAATCACCGTCATCCCGAGCCAGGAAAAACCGAAGATCCCGAAGATGCCGAGGAAGAGAACCTGAAGGCCTTTCATTTAGTGACTCCCTCCCGTTTCCCGATCGAGCGGGTTCAAAAAGGTCGGCACCCCGGTCGTCCGGCCGAATCCGAGCAACATCAGGCCGAAGTGAAAAGCGAAGACGAAATGCGAGACGGTCAGGAGCAACCCGGAGAGACTGCGCCCGCGCAGATAAGGCAGGATCGATTCCGTGCTCTCGGAGAACGGCAGCGTCGGATCGTTCAAGCTCATCCCCTGGACGAAACCGCCCACGAGCAGGAGCAGCACCATCAGGCCGATGCCGTAAGGGGCGGACCAGAAGTGCAGCTTGATCAGCGAAGCGTAACGCCATTCCCGGCCGACCAGGCGGGGCACGATGTAATACATCGACCCGAACATGACCATGCTGAAGAAGGCGTAAACTCCGAGGTAGGTGTAGCCGATGCTCGCCTCCGTGAAATGGGTAACCCGCGCGACCGAGCGGAGCGACATGATCACGCCGACGAGACTAAAAGCGGTGTAAGCGATCGCCCCGAAAACCGTAAAGCGCAGGGTCGGGCTGTAACGCATGAGCGCGAAATGCCCGCGCATCGTGAGGTGGTGATTGAGGCCGACTGTGGCCACCGGAATAAGCGTGAGAATGGTCGCCGCGATGCTCGCCGTGATCATCCACGCCGGAAACGGCCCATCGACCAACCGCTGCATGCAGGTCCAGCTCGAGAACAAAGCAAAAGTCCAGAAGCCGAGCGTCGCGAGGTAGTAACTGTGCACCGGCCGCCCGATCACTTTCGGAATCATGTAATAAGCCGTGCCGAGACCGATGGAGCCGAACCAAAGGAAGAGCAGGTTATTCGCAAACCACCAGTTCACCGCCGCCTGCATCACGCCCTGCACCGGGAAAACGAACAGCATTAACTGCGCGGCGGCGTAGAGCCACGGGAACCAGAGGAAAGCGCCGATCAGATACCATTGCGTGATGTAAACGTGGCCGCTCCGCCGATAGCGGAACATGATCAACGACCAGGTCATGATCAGAAGGTAGGCGCAAAAAAGGGTGATCGCGGAATAGCCCGGAAACTCGAGCCACTCGTAACCGGTGCTCCCGCCGGTGAGAACTCCGATGACGCCCATAAGGACGCCGAGATTCCAAAAGGCCGCGCCCGCGATGAGCAGGAGCGGATGCCGCAGCGTGGTCCGGCAAAGACGCGCCATCAGCCAGATCGCCGTGCCCATGCCGACCATCGAGCCCCAGCCGTAGATGAGCATGTCGAACTGCGCCGGGCTCAGCCGGCCCCAGGTCAGAAACGCGTAGTCCGCGAGGGTGTCCGGCGCGTGGAGTTTGAAGGCAGTAACCAGCGCGAGCAGGGTCGAGAGAATCAGCCAGGCGATCGCCGAGGCATAAAAAAACATCACCGGGAGCCGGGTCGACGCATCGATCAAGGCGCGCTCGACTCGATCGACTTCGCTGGTCGTCACTTCGTTCGCCGTCGTGACCTCGGTGGTCACGATAACCGTCTGTTCGACAATGATATCTTCTGGCGGAGTCATCGTTCGTTAGGCGCGAAGGTGGACGGGCGGGGCGCGGGGTTTTTCCGCGCACGAAAACGAGCAAACCAGCGCCGGTAAGGCAGCACCTGGTCGGTCGGGCGACCGATCGGCTCGCCCTCGTCGAAAATGACCGCAGCGTTCGCTTCGGCCTCGCGGGTATTGGTGAAAAAATCAGTCAAACTCATCACGGTTGCGGCTGAGGGGAAGGTGGCAAAGTTTCGCCGTTCCCGCGGACGGGATGCGGTGTGCCCGGCGCCGTCTTGAAGGGAGTGGCCGTGGGTGAAACCGGCGCAACGGCGCCTTGGGATTTCGGTTGTGCGGCCGGCGTCGCGGCTGCTCCGGGTTGCGTCCCGGCAGGGGCGTTCGGCGGGTTCGCTGCACCGGCCGGCTGATTGCGACCTTCGGAGGCGTTGCCTTCGGCGGTGGTCGCTTTCGGGGTAGCAGAAGCCTTCGGCGGCGCGGTCACGGGCGGATTAGCCGGTTGGCCTGCTCCGGTTGCGGTCACTGGCACCGCGGCTGGCGCCGGGGTGGCGATCGGGCCCGCCGCCATCGGCTGACGCGCCTGCAGATCGGTTAGTTCCAACTCCATCGCCCGCGCGATCGGGACATGGGCCACGCCTTTCGCTTTATCGATCCAGCCGTAGCTGTGCGCGGTCTTGTTCCAATCGTCCTGCGCGGTCTTGAGCTTTTCGCTCCGCGTTTTCGCACGGTCGGTCTCGAAATTCGAGTCGCGCTTCATCGCCCCGAAAGTAATGGCCACGATCGCCCCGAAACAAATGAAGAGCGCGACCGCCCAGACCCATGTGGAGAAGAGGAAGCGCGGCTGATCGGGATGATGAAGAGTGTCGTCGTTAGGCACGGCTAGTTCGTAAGGCGAAGCGATTCCAGCAAACGCGGGTCCCGCACGGGGAAGAGCGACGATTTGCCGATGATGCGCAGGTAGAAAAAGGCGAGCGTGCCGCCGATGCCGATGAGCGGCAGAAAATCAAGAATGCTCAGGTGCACCCCGGTCCCGTGGAGCGCCGGGAGGACGATGACGTACATGTCGAGCAACTGCATGAAAATGATCCAGGCCGAGATCGAGCAGAGCCAGGTGAGGTTCGTCTTCGTAAAGCGCGGGAGGAGAAGCGCGAAGGGCACGAAGAACCGGAAGATGACGAGAAACCACGAGAGCACGTTCCAGGATTCCGTGTTTCGGACGATGAAATACTGCGTCTCCTCAGGAACGTTCGCATACCAATAAAGCATGTATTGGCTGAAGCCGATGTAGGCCCAGAAAACGGTGAAGGCGAGGAGCCACTTACCCATGATGTGGTAATGCTCGACCGTCACGACGCCCTTCAGGTACCCGGCGCGTTGCAGGGCCGCGGTCACGAGCACGATCAGCGCCATCGAGCTCCCCGCGGTGCCGGCAAAAATGTAGGGCCCCCACATCGTGGAAAACCATTTCCAGTTCAAACTCATCAACCAGTCAAACGCGCCAAAGGTCAGACAAAGGGCGAAGATCGGCAGCCCGGCAAAAGCCAGTTTGCGCATCCAGATGGTGAATTGCGGGTTGCCGTCGCGATCCTGGCGGACGGAGAGACGGCGCAATCCCCAGGCGACAAGGGTGAGGAGGACGAAGAAGAAAATCGTACGGCCAAGGAAAAATTCCCAGTTGAGATAGCCGCGCTTGGCGTCGAGCACCGGATCAACCCCGCGTGGGATATCCATCCAGCGGTAGAGATATTGCCGCCAAAACCAGATCGGCAGAAAGAGCACCGCCAGCACCGGCATGAGCAGCGCGATGTTCTCGAGCTGCCGCCGCACGACGACGGACCATTCCGCATCGACCACGTGATGTACGATCGTCCAGAACATGCAGCCGATGCAGAGGGTAAAGAAAAAGATGAAGGCGAAGAGCCAGGAAAAGCTGAACTGCACCGGCGAAATGAAGGCGCCGATAAAGCTCAGGACGAGGCCGACGAGGCCGATGACGCCGCAGAGGAGCGAGAGCCCGGCAAAGCGGCTGGTCTCGAAAAATTCGCCTTCCGGCGCGGGCAGAACGTGGGATCGATCGCTCATTTCTTTGCGGCCTCCGCTGGCTTGGCCGGCTCCGGTTTTTTCTCCGCCAGATCCGCCTGATGATCCACCGGCACATCGGCGGCCGCGGCGTGCTGGCTCCGTTGCAAGGTGCGCAGGTAGCAGATGATCGCCCAGCGATCGGGCACCGTGACGCGCGGACCGTAGGCCATCATCGTGTTTTTGCCGTGGGTGATGGTGTTGAAAATCTCGCCGTCGGTCATCTTCTGGATGCGGTCGTCCTGTAGACTAACGAC
>JBPCRH010000422.1:0-2772 GCA_050997075.1 Chthoniobacterales bacterium | reverse complement strand
GCGCGGGACCGATTACGCGATGGGGATCTACGCGAAGTGGGGGAGCGTTGACGTCGAGGACGATCTCGCGGCGATCGATGATGTCGTGAAGCGCGGACTCGCCGATCCCGAGCAGCTCGGCGTCGGCGGCTGGAGTTATGGCGGGATGTCGACCAATTACCTCATCGCCTCGACCACGCGCTTCAGGGCTGCGACGAGTGGCGCGTCGATCTCCGACATCCTCGCCGGTTACGGGACCGATCAATACATTCGCGACTACGAATACGAGCTCGGTTCGCCCTGGGCGCATCCGGAAGTGTGGGCGGGAGTTTCCTATCCCTTCCTGCACGCCGACCGGATCAAGACGCCGACGCTTTTCCTCTGCGGCGCGAGCGACTTTAACGTCCCGCTCCTGAACAGCGAACAGATGTATCAAGCACTCCGCAGCCTCGGGGTGCCGACGGAGCTGGTGATTTACCCGAACCAATTCCACGGGATCAGGAAGCCGATCTACCTCCTCGATCGCTTCCAGCGTTATCTGGCGTGGTATGCGAAATATCTGCGTTAGAAACTGTCCGAAAAGTGCAGCCGTAACACAGGCGTCTCGCCTGTCGCGTCGAGCGGGCGTCCCGCCCGGTCTTCGCGCAGCTGCAGGCGAGACGCCTGCACGACGCGACAGCCGGGACGGCTGTGTTACGATTCACAGATAGCGTCAAGCTACAAATTCGCCGGCAATTGCGTGTAGCGCGCGCGATAGCTCAACGTCTTTTCCTCATCCGGCTTCAGGCTGACGACGAACTCGATGGTGTGCGCGTCGCGCTTTGTGAAGTCCGCCGAGTGCTCGACGATCTCCCAGCTCTGCCAGCGGTTTAGGTGCTCAACGACCTGAAGCTCCACCGGCTCGGTCTTGTGATTGCGCAGCTTGATTTCAAACGCCTCGTCCATCGTGTGCTTCGTGCGATCGACCGCGAAATCGGTCTGCCGGCGTTTCGCCGTGAGGTCGAATGCCGCGCCCGTGAAAATGCGCAGCGTCTCATCCTTCGGCGTATGCGGTTCCTCGTGCTCGCCGACAAACTCGAGCTGCCCGTCGCCATCCTGCCGATAAAAACGCCAGCGCCCGCCGGGCAACGGCATTCCGAGATGATTCGCCTCGCTGTTCTTGACCACGCGCAGCACGGCCACGCGCGCCTCACCTTCGACGCCCCAGTTTTCCTCGAGGACCGGAGTCGAGGAGAACGACAACGGCCCCTCGTCGTAACCCGTCGCGTCGAAAACATAGCGTTGCTCCGAGGGCACATCCGCGGCGCGCAGCAGTTCGATCTGCGTGCTCTCGCTATCGCGCAGCGTCACCGGTCGCGGCAGGGTGTAGAGGTGGAAATCCTCGAACGCTTTTTCCGGCGTCGGGATGTAGGAACCGGTCACGATCGTCCGTTCCGTGGTCGCCTCCATCGGTGCCGGCGCCGTTTTCGGCACCGCCTTGTTCACGTCGCCCGCGACGAGTTTCGTGCGCGCGTTCTCGAAGTCTTTCCCGCTCTGGTTATCAATCGTCACCAGGCAGGGCAGCTGCATCGAGTTGCCGCGCGCTGGCAGAATGACGTTGTAATCGGCGCCCCAATTCAGTCCGAGCGTGAGGTAGGTAATTTCCGCCGCAAACTTCGCCGGTTTCTCGCTCGCGATTTTCCAGATCAGCTCGGGCTTGAGGACGCTGTTGTCGGCGAGCTTCGGGAAAAGCGGAACGCCCGGCAGCTCGAAACGCAGCTTCCCGTTCACCTCGATCAGCGCCTGCGATTCGCTGCCTCGACGCGTGCCGCTGCGGATGATTTTACCGGCAATGGTGGTGTCCGGTTTCGTCGGCTCATGGACGAGAAAATCGATCGTCTGCCCCTCGAACTGCGCGAGCATGAGCGCTTGATCGATCGGGGTCCCGCGATAATTCTGCTCGAGCACTTGAAAGGTGTTCGCTCCGGCCGGATCGCGCAGCACGACCGAGCTTGGGTCGGTCTGCGCGGTTAAATCCGCGAAGTGGATTTGATTCACGCCCTCCTTCAAATCGAGCGGCACGGACCCGCGCACGACCGCGAAGTTCTGATTGTAAATCGTCAGGCTCGGCTCCGCGGCGAGGGCGGCAGCGAAAGGTAGAAGCAGCAAAGAGCAGATCGTTCGCAACATGCCCTTCTGTAAGCGCAGGCCGCACCGAGGACGAGGTTTTGTTCGACAGCGCGCGGCGACTTTATTATCAAGGATGCGCGCCTAACGAATCCGGCGCCGCCTGTTATGAATGCCGAAGAACAACGTCTCGCCAAAAACGATCATCGCTCCGAACGCTGGCACCTTTGGGGACCGTACCTGAGCGATCGCCAATGGGGGACGGTGCGCGAGGATTACAGCGCGAACGGTGACGCCTGGAATTACTTCCCGCACGATCACGCCCGCTCCCGCGCCTATCGCTGGGGCGAGGACGGGATCGGCGGCGTTTCCGATTACAAGCAGCGGTTCTGTTTTGCTTTCACTTTCTGGAACGGACGCGACCCGATCCTAAAAGAGCGGCTCTTCGGCCTGACCGGCCCGCAGGGCAATTGCGGCGAAGACGGGAAGGAGATTTTCTTCTACGAAGACAACACGCCATCGCATTCCTACATGCGGATGACTTATCGTTATCCGCAGGCGGCTTATCCCTACGAGGAACTCGTTAGGCGCAACGCCGGGCGATCGAAAAGCGAGGGCGAATTCGAGCTCTGGGATACCGGCGTTTTGCGCGAGAACCGCTTTTTCGACATCACGCTCGAATACGCC
>JBPCRH010000415.1:0-8431 GCA_050997075.1 Chthoniobacterales bacterium | reverse complement strand
CACCCAACACCGCCCACACCACGAACCTCGTGCACCTGCTTTACGTCGCGAAGGATGCAAGAAACTTCCGCGTCGAAGACGGCATCCTGGCCGATGTCGCGCCCACCTTGCTTTTCCTTCTCGGCCTCCCGCAACCCCATGAAATGACCGGGCACAACTTGTTAGTCGCCGCTGAATGACCACGCGCGTGCCGCACGGACTAACTCGAAATCGATCTCGAGCTGCCGATTAAGAAGTCGCGTCCCCGCCCTCGCGATCCGCTCCAGAAAGCGCAGCCGATTTTCGGCGGAGTTGTCGTGCCATGTCGGTTTTGCTCGCAGCACGAGCGTGCCCTCCGTTTCCACCAGCGCGCCCCATCCGGCGGGTAATTCGGATGCGCGATAGACCTCGTTAGGCACGACGAGAAAGAAGAGGTTGGCGCAGCGGTAGCGCGTCAGGCATTCGAACTTCGTTCCGCCGCGGAGACGCCGCTGTAGTGCACCAAGTTCCGCCATCACGCGCCCGTAGTTGTGGTGACCAATCGCCTCGAAGTCGTGCGCCTCGAATTCCGGAAAGAGAGAATCCCCTTTCCGCAGGGTCGGATAATGCACGCGCAAATTGCGCTCCAGCGCCCGGCGCCGGCCGGCCAGCGCTTCCAAACGCGCGCGCGTGGCCGGCGTGCAGCAATTATCGCGGCGCAAATCCGACCGCACCTGTTTGCATTCGAAAATCGCGGTCGTCCCAGCGTCGTCGCCGCGCGCGCGATACGCCGCCACATCGGCGCGATAACGGCAGCGTGGCAAGCTCACCTCCACCGCACAAGCGGAGTAGCCCCGCGCCTGCGCCCATAGGACCGCCAACCGTTTCAAGCGCCCGTGCGCCTCGGTTTCTCCTCCTCGTCGCGGCGTTACTCCCGCGTCCATTCGGCGAGCTCCTTCGCCCAATAGGTCACGATCAAATCCGCGCCCGCGCGCTTCAGCGAAGTCATGATTTCGAGTACGGCCGCGCGTTCCTCGAAGCAGCCCTTCTCCGCGCCCGCCTTCACCATCGCGAACTCCCCACTCACATGGTAAACCGCCATCGGTTTGCCAAAGCTTTCACGCACTCGCCAAAGTAGATCGAGATAGGGCAGCGCCGGTTTCACCAATAAAATATCCGCGCCTTCCTCCACATCCAGCGCCGCCTCGCGCAACGCTTCCGCCGCGTTCGCCGGATCCATTTGATACGAACGCCGATCGCCAAACTGCGGCGGGCTCTCGGCCGCCTCGCGAAACGGACCGTAGAAGACTGAGGCAAATTTCACGGCGTAACTCATGATGCCGGTATTTTGAAAACCGCCCGCGTCGAGCGCTTCACGGATCGCACCGATGCGACCGTCCATCATGTCGCTCGGCGCCACCATGTCGGCGCCGGCGGCGGCGTGCGACACCGCCGTTTTCGCCAACAACGCTACTGACTCGTCATTCAAAACGTGAAAATGTTCTCCATCCTGTCGCGTCACGCCGCAATGCCCGTGGCTCGTGTACTCGCAAGGACAAACATCGGTCATGACGACAAGTTCCGGACAGGCCGCCTTGATCGCGCGCACCGCTTCCTGCACCACGCCGCGTTCCGCGTAGGCTCCGCTCGCTTCCTCGTCTTTCGTTTTTGGAATCCCAAATAGCAACACCGCCTGCAAACCCAGCTCCCACGCGCGTCGCGCTTCCTGCGCCACTTCCGCGATCGAGAATTGGAAAACGCCCGGCATGCTCGCGATCGCCCGCCGCTCCGTCACCTTCTCGCTCACGAAGAGTGGGAGGATGAAATCGTGCGGCGTCAGCTTCGTCTCGCGCACGAGATTTCGCAGCGCCGGAGAGTGCCGCAGCCGCCGCGGACGATGCACCAGTTTCCTCACCCGCCGAGGCTAAGCGGGCGGCCGATTTCTCGCAAGCTCCGCTCCGGCGGCGAGGTGGTGCTAGACCACCGCCAGCGTTTCGATCGGCAAGGAGGCGAGAAACGACTGCGTGTCGCCGACTTGCAAAACCGGGCGCGCCAGATGCGCCGCGAGCAGGCTGGTATCGGCCGTATGCGCGATGCCGGCGCGGGCGGCGAGGCCGATTCCATCCAATTGCGCGATGACATGGCGCACCTTCGCTTCCACCTGCCGTGTGTCGGTAAATTGCACCGTGCAAAGGCCGGGCGCGGTCGCTTCCACATAGGGCGACAGGGTGTAAGAAAACTGGAAGAGCAATTCGTCGAGCCACCGTTCCTGTTCGCGCCGCCGTGTTTTCACGATCAACTCCAGGCAGCGCGCCAAGCCGTGGCTAGGCGTGGCGTCGCAGCGCACACCGGCTTCTTCCGCCGCGCGATTCGTTTGCAGGATGACGGCCTTCGCCGCGCGATCGTCGATCAACGCCACCGGCTGACCACGCAGCTCCGGCTGATGTCGCAACGCCGCCTGCAAAAAGAAGTTCGGCAAAAAAATCGTGGCAAACATCAGCCCGCTCCCGCCATTTCCTGGCGTCCGCCTTGCCCGCGCTGCATCCGGATTTTCAGGCGCGAAAAATTGTCCGCCTGCTCCAGATCAGACAGTCGCCAATTGTTTTTGAGGGTGAGTTTCCAGTGCGCGCTGCTGATCATGCTGCGCTGGGTCAGGACCAGAAACGCGGTCGGGGTCGCTTCCACCAAGCGCTGCAGCCGATACCAATTGCTCGCGGGAATTTTGCGCAGCTCTTCCGCGGGGTTCAGCACCAGATCGAGCACGACGAGCGGAAAATTTCCATCACGCAAAAGCAGATCGGCCGCGCGCACAGCTTCCTGCGCCTGGCCACAGCGCACCCAAAGCAGGTGCCGCAAACGCGGGTCGCCGACTCCGGCCGGATCGAACGAATCGCGGCCATCGATCAAGACCATGAAGTAGCGGCTGGCCATGGCCCTGTCCAAAAGTCGGCCCAACAGCAATGCGCTGCCAGCGCTCACCTGGGGACTGGTCAGCTCGGTGATGGCGCCTTTAGCCAGACCGCCTTCGGTGGTCGCATCAAGCGAATCGAGACCGGTGGCGAGATGCGCGGCGGTGTTCCGACGCACTTGGGGAAAACGCTCGGCCAGGAGTTGGCGCAGATCGACGATTTTGCTCTCCAAGGCCACGCAAAAAGATGGCAGGAAGAGTGATAATGTTCAATCGAACATTATCGAATGTTTCGAACTAAGCGCGTTTCCTTGGTCCGGCAGCCGCCTGCTTGCGCACGAGCGAAACCATCACCCCTTGGATGCGCAACTCCCGCGCGGGCACCAAATTTGGAAACAAAGGATTCTCTGCTTTCAAATACGGCCGACCCCGTTCCGTGACATAGCGCTTCAGCGTTGTCTCGCCATCGATCAAAGCCGCGACAATGTCGCCGCTTTGCACGTCCTTCCGATCTTCCAGGATCACGATATCTCCATCGAGAATGTGCGCGTCGATCATGGAATCGCCGCGTACTCGAAGAGCAAAAGTGCTCGCATTCTTCGAAGCATTCACCGTCCGGAGATCGAGCGAAACGTGGCCTTCGATAGTTTGCTCAGTCAGTCCCGCCATGCCGGCCGGGATCTGCCCGTAGATCGGGATGTCCATGATCCGGACTTTCTGCACCGGCGTGATGAGCGCGCGGGCTTTGCGCGCGTGGCGATCGAGAAAACCTTTCCGCTCCAGCACAACCAGGTATTGCATCACCGACGTCTGGCTGGCGTAGCCGAAATGTTTTTGAATTTCGCGCGTGCTCGGCGTGAGGCCTTTCTCCCGCTGCTCGCTTTGAATGAAAGTCAGGACTTCCTGTTGTCGCTCCGTCAGCACGCCGCAGTCTGAGCTAACCGGCTAACGAGTGCAAGTTCAAATGAACACTCGCGTGTTCACCAATTTTTGATCCACTTGGCTTGGTCGGGTGCGCTGGCGCCTGGCGTTCCGGCGGTGCTCCAAAGATCGAACGTCGGATTGAAACCTCCGGTCGCATTGGGGTTTGCAGCCTTCATCGTCGAGTAGCCGTACGGATTGCCAAACGGATCGCGGACCGCGACAACGTGGTTGCTCGAACTGATCGGCTGGCCTGGCACTTCGGCCTGGAGGTTTTGCAGCGGGAAAGTCATGTAGCTCTTGCCATCGGAGCCGCCGTCGAAATCAGGATCGGCAGTCAGACTTGCGTAGAGAAATTTCGAGGCCGTGGCCGGAACTGGTGATGCGCTCGGATTGACGGTTTCAGTCATCTGGGGGTCGGTCGGGTAGATTCCGTTGTCCGCCTTGTAACCTTCCAACGCAGCCGACATGGCGGCGATCTCGGCTTCGGCGCGGGAACGTTTGCTCTTTTCCTGCACGTAGCCAGAGGTGGCCAGGATTAGGCCTGCGAGCACGATGATGATCGCCATGACGACGAGCAGCTCGATGATAGTGAAGGCGGAGGTGGAATTGCTTCCCGTCATGTTTGCTGCTGCAAGCCGCTGATGATGCCGATGAGCGGCATGAAGAGAGCGATGACGATGGTGCCGACGATGAGCGCGAGAAATACGATCATAATCGGCTCGAGCAAAGACGTGAGCCCGGCGACGGCGTTGTCCACTTCGTCATCGTAAACTTCCGCGATCTTGAGCAGCATTTCCGGCAATTGCCCGGTCTCTTCGCCGACGTCGATCATGCTGATGACCATGGGCGGAAAGGCACCGCTCGCTTCCAGCGGTTGCACAATCGATTCGCCTTCTTTCACACTGTCGTGCACCTGGCTGATGGCGCTGGCAATGACGGCGTTGCCTGCGGTTTCGCGGGTGATATTGAGCGCTTGCAAGATCGGCACGCCGCTGGTGACGAGCGTGCCGAGCGTGCGGGAAAAGCGGGAGATCGCGGTCTTGCGCAGAAGATCGCCGAAGAGCGGCAGGCGCAGCTTTACTTGATCAAGCAGGGCCCGTCCGCGGGCGCTGCGGCCGACGAATTTCATCCCGATGACGACGACAGCGATGGCGAAAAGAATCGCGCCCCAATGATCCTTCACCGCGTTGCTCACGCCGATGACGAAAAGCGTGATCGTGGGGAGCGGTTTATCGCCGAGCATGTCGGTAAAAATTTGCTGAAACTTCGGGACGATGAAGACGAGCAGGAACCCGAGAATGCAGATGGCGAGAAGCATGACAATGATCGGGTAAACCATCGCGGCCACGACCTTGTTTTTGATCTTCTGCGCCTTCTCCTGGAACTCGGCCAGACGCGTGAGCACGACTTCGAGCACGCCACCGAGTTCGCCCGCGCGCACCATGTTGATGTAAAGCTCGTTGAAGATGCGTGGATGTTGCGCCAGTCCTTCGGAAAACGTGCTCCCGCCCTGCACCGCATCCGACAGGTTCACGATCGTTTTTTGGAGAACTTTGTCGCGCTCCTGTTTCGCGAGCACGGTCAGCGCGCGCAGGAGCGGCAATCCGGCGTCGATGAGGGTGGCGAGCTGACGGGTGAAGATCATCAAGACCCTTTGCTTCACCGTTTTCTTCTCGAAGAGCACGATGCCTTTGCGCGGGGTGGCTGCGTCCGTCGCCGCTTTCACGGCTTTGACTTTTTTCTTCGCCGCCTTCGCCTCGCGCGCGCCTGCTTTTCCTTCCTCGAAGATATTGGTCGGGAAATAGCCGGCCTGCCGAAGCTGTCCGATCGCTTCGTTCGTGGAGTTGGCATCGACCAGCCCGGTCGATTCCTGACCGCGCGCGTCGAGGGCTACGTAAGTGTAACGGGGCATGGCGGGGGAAATGACTAATGACTAATGACGAATCAATCATCATTAGTCATTGGTCATTTCCCTCAAGTGTATTTCAGCACTTCTTCCACGGTCGTATCGCCGTCGAAAATGCTGCGGATGCCGTCCTGCCGCAGCGTCACCATGCCGAGCTCGACCGCTTTTTGTTTCAAGACCACGGTGGGCGCGCGTTCGTTGATCAATTCCCGGATTGGATCGCTCAGCTTCATCAATTCGTAAATGCCTTTGCGGCCCTTGTAGCCGGTGTTGTTACAGGCTTCGCAGCCTTTGCCGTAGTAGAAATCTCGGGCACCGATTTCGGAGCGCGCCAGTTGCAACTGGTCGAGGAAGGTCTCGTTAGGCTGATATTTCGTCCGGCATTTCGGACAGATGCTGCGGAGCAGACGCTGGCCCAGCACGGCTTCGAGGGTGGAAGAAATCAGGAACGGTTCCACGCCCATATCGATCAAACGCGTAACCGCACCCGGCGCGTCGTTTGTGTGCAGGGTGGTGAAGACGAGATGACCGGTGAGCGAGGCCTGGATGGAGATCTGCGCGGTTTCGAGGTCGCGCGTTTCCCCGACCATGATGCGATCGGGATCCTCGCGCAGAAATGCTCGCAGCACCCGCGCAAACGACAGTCCGATCCCTTCGTTGACCGGCACCTGGACGATGCCGTCGAGATCGTACTCGACTGGCTCTTCCGCGGTCAGGAGTTTCGAGTCGATCGTGTTGATCTTGCGCAGACAGGAATAGAGCGTGGTCGTTTTTCCGGAACCGGTCGGGCCGGTGACGATGAAGATTCCGTTCGGCCGATTGATCACGTCGATGATGTAATCGTGGATGTAATCGGGCATCCCGAGCGCTTCGAGATCGAGATTCACGGTCGAGCGGTCGAGCACGCGCAGAACGACGCTTTCGTCGAACTGCGTCGGCAGAGTCGAGACGCGCATGTCGATCACACGCCCGGCGACGTTCTTTTGAATGCGGCCATCCTGCGGGAGCCGGCGCTCGGCGATGTTCAAGTTCGCCATCACTTTCACGCGTGAGATGACGGGCAGCGCGAGATGCCTTGGCGGTGGCGCCATTTCGTAAAGCGCGCCATCCACGCGGTAGCGGATTTTGAATTCGTGTTCGAAGGGCTCGAAATGGATATCGCTCGCGCGATCCTGAATCGCTTGGAAAAGAATGAGATCGACGAAGCGGATAATGGGCGTGGCGTTGGCTTCGGCCTCCACGTCGAGCTGCGCGTTCTCGTCGCCGCGCAGGCTGAGCAATTCGCCGGTGTCTCCGAGTTGCTGGAGAATTTCCTCCATGCTGGCGCTCTCGCTGCCGTAATACTTTTTGATCCGCTCTTCGATTTCCGCGGTCGGGCTGACGACGACGTGGATGTCTTTCCCGAGCGCGAACCGGAGATCTTCTGCCGCGCGCAAGTCAAGCGGATCGACCAGCGCGAGAGTAATCCCGGCTTGGTCCTGACCCAGCGGCAGGGCCCGATGCAGACGGGCCAGGCCGCTTGGAACGAGCTTTAAGATTTCCGGCGGAATCTCCTGATCGTCGAGCGGAACGAACTCAGTGCCTAACGAATCGGCGATGCTGGCGTAGAAGGCGCGCTCGTCGAACAGGCCGTTGTCAACCATCGTCTGGACGAGGGACTTGCCGTTGAGATTGGCCTCTTCGAGGGCATCGTCGAGCTGCTCCCGTGGGAGGATGTTCTGCTCGACGAAGAGCTCGGCGATCTGGTTGTTATTCATCGAGGATGTCCAAAAACGGTCGCCGGGTTCTGGGTAGCGCGCACGTCTCGCGTGCTGGTTTCGGTGTCTCACCGAAACGGACTTTCAGAACGGCGCTCTTCCCAAGAATGATATCCGCGCCCGGAAAAAGTTCGCGATCGCGAGACGCAATCGCCAGCACGCGAGACGCGTGCGCTACCCAGAAAGCGTTCGTGAAAACCGTCATCTAGTTCGCGTCCCCCAAGGTAATGGAGATGACTTCTTCAGCCGAGGTCATGCCGCCGAGGACTTTTCGCACGCCATCTTCGCGCAGTGTGCGCATGCCGAGAGCGCGCGCTTTTGGGCGCAGGTGAAGAGTGGATTGCCGATTGTTGATCATGTGCCGGACTTCATCGTCCACCACGAAGATCTCGAAGATACCCATGCGCCCGCGATAACCGGTGCCGCGGCATTTTTCACAGCCGACGGGCTGCATGACGCGCGCTCCGCTCATTTGCGAAGCCTCGATGCGCAGCGCGCGCAGCTCGGTTTCGTTCAATTCGCCCGGCTGTTTGCACTCCGCGCAGAGCCGCCTAACGAGTCGTTGCGCCATGATCGCGCGCACGGAGGAAGCGACCAGGAACGGCTGCATCCCGAGATCGACCAGACGCGCGACGGCGGAGGGTGCGTCATTCGTGTGCAGCGTGCTGAAGACGAGATGGCCGGTGAGGCTGGCGTTGGTGGCGATGGAAGCGGTCTCGAGATCGCGAATTTCACCGATCATGATGATGTTCGGCGCCTGGCGAAGGATGGAGCGGAGCGCGGCCGGGAAGGTCATGCCGATCTCCGAGTTCACCTGCACCTGGTTGATGCCGGTCATCTGATATTCCACCGGCTCCTCGACCGTGATGATCTTGCGGTCGGGTTTGTTCATGTAATTGAGACACGCGTAGAGCGTGCTCGTTTTGCCGGAACCGGTCGGGCCGGTCACGAGCAGGATGCCGTCGGGTAACCGCAGCA
>JBPCRH010000375.1:0-6093 GCA_050997075.1 Chthoniobacterales bacterium | reverse complement strand
GCCGTCGCGAAAAAGCATCCGGCGCAACACCGGCGCGACGTCGACGGGTGCGGCGTTGAGCGTGAGATTCTGCTGCGCTTTGCCGGTGCGCTCAATCCAGTAAACGTATTCCTCCGCGCTTTGTTGCAGAAAAATCCCGATCCCTTCGCGCGCGTCGCGAATCCGGCGCGCCAGTTCCGCGAGCTCGGCCTTGAGGAATTCGTCCTCGGTTTTTTTTACTACCTCAACGATCCGCGCCTGCAGACTCATGAGGCGACCGGTGATCTTGTCGTCGATGAAATCGGCTTCGCGGACCCGGCATTCGCGCCCTTTTTTAAAGTTCGCGCGTTCCTCGACCGCGGCGAAAAAGCGATCGGCTTCCTCCGCGAGCGCGGCCGCGAGGGTCACGCCGGCGGCGTCGCGCGTGACGGTGAAGAGCCCTTTTTTAGTGCGCGCGTTGTAGAGCCGCTGGATGGTCGAGCGGAGCCCGTATTGCGAAATGCCGATACCGATCTGACGCGAGGCGACCTGCTCGAGCGTGTGCGCTTCGTCGAAAATGATGAATTCGTTCGGGAAAAGATAACCTTCCTCACGCTCCTCCTGTTCCGCCGGGTTTCCGAGCAACATGAAGAGGAGCGTGTGATTCATCACGACCACGTCCGCGGAGAGCAGTCGCTTCCGCGCCGCCTGGAAAAAACAATGCGGATTCGCCCCGCAAGTTTTCGCGGTGCAGATGTGCGCCTCGCTGTTCACTTGCGCCCAGACTTTCAGGTCGGGCTCGACCGGCAGGTCGCTCAGGGTTCCGTCCGTCGTCGTCCGCGCCCATTCCGCCAGCCTCAGGAGATCGGCCTGCTCGGTCGTGGTGAAGAGCTCGGTTGATTGCGCGAGCGCGCGCTCGAGCCGACGCGGGCAGAGATAATTCTGCCGGCCTTTCATGAGCACGGCCTCGAACTCGATCGGCAGCACCTTCTTCAGGATCGGGATGTCCTTGTGCAGGAGTTGCTCCTGGAGATTGATCGTCTGCGTGGAGATAATCGCTTTTTTCTTCCGCTCGATCGCGAAGAGGGTCGCGGGCACGAGATAGGCGAGCGACTTGCCGACGCCGGTCCCGGCCTCGACCACGAGATGGCGTTCCTCCTCGAGCGCGCGCGCGATCGCGGTCGCCATTTCCTGCTGTTGCGGGCGGTATTCGAAGTTGCGCGCTTTTGCGAGCAAGCCGTCTTCCGCGAAAATCGCCCGCACCCGCTCGACAAAATCGCTCCCCAAGGAATCTTTCAGAGCAATCATGCCGCGTAATTTACGCGGCAAACCCGAAATCCGAATACCGAAATCCGAAACCAGACCGAATGACCGAAAGGCAAATGTTCAAAACGTCTGCGCGCGCTTCCTGTTTCGGATTTTGAACATTGGGATTTCATGCTTGTGTCGGATTTCGGTATTCGGATTACGAAATTTTTCCCATGCGCCTGCTCGACCGCTACATCATCCGAAGTTTTCTTCAGCCTTACGCCTACTGCATTCTCGGGTTTCTCTCGATTTGGCTGATCTTCGACCTGAGCGACAACAGCTCCCAGATCTTCGACCAGCGCACTTCCTTCGGCGCGGTCGCGAACTTCTACGCCGGGCAAATTCCGCAGGTCCTCGTCATCCTCCTGCCCGTCTCGCTCCTGCTCGCGCTCCTCTTTTCGTTAGGCAGAATGTCGCGCGCGAATGAGATCGTCTCCATGCTCACCGCCGGCGTGAGCGTGCCGCGAGTCGCCCTGCCGCTTCTCCTCATCGGATTGCTCACGACGGCGGCGACCTTTGCGCTGAACTACTCGCTCGCCGCGCACGCCGAACGCGCGCGCAAGGCTTTCTTCGATGAGATCAATCGGAGCGGTCAGCCCGAGCGGCAGATTACCGGCCAGGTATTCCGAAACCGGACCGACGATCGCACCTGGTTCATCGCGCGCTTCAAGCCGGGCGCGAATGAGTTCGACGGCGTCCAGATCGTGCAGCAGGACGAAGATCAAAACATCATCCGGAATTACCTCGCCTCGAGGGCGGTGTACGATCCGGCGGAGAAGAGCTGGAATTTGCGCCAGGGCAAAGTCGTGAACTACGACAAGGTCGGGAACATCACCGACGAGCGCATCGTCGGCGCGTTGAAGATCGAGGGCTGGAGCGAGACGCCCTACCGCCTGAGCAGCGCAAACGTCCGCCCGGAGTTCCTCGGCATCGGCGAGCTCGACGATTACCTGCGCTTCAACTCCGATTTTCCCGAGCAGTTGCTCGCGCCTTTTCGGACGCAGTTGCAATACCGCTGGGCGCTGCCCTGGACCTGTTTTGTGGTCGCGATCATGGCGACGGCCCTCGGGATCGGGTTCTCGCGCCGGGGAATTTTGTCGAGCGTGGCCGCGGCCATCCTTCTCGTTTTCTCGATGAATTTCCTGACGCACCTTTTCCTTGCGCTCGGAGAAGGGGATCGCGTTTCGCCTCTCGTCGCCGCCTGGACGCCGAACATTTTGTTCCTCCTCATCGGGCTCTACCTGCTCCGGTTGCGCGCGACCAACCGCGACGCGCCCAGCTTTAATCCGTTCACGCTTTGGCGTAACCTGCGGGCACAATGAATTCGTTAGGCGACGAATGGTCCATCTCCCATCGGGCGGAAGCCTGCGCGGCGACCGGCCGGCCTTTCGACGCGGGTGAAAGTTTTTACACGCTGCTCCTGCGCGAGGGCGACGGCTTTCGCCGGCAGGATTTGAGCGAGGAAGCGTGGGCGCAGCGGAACGACAACCTGAGGCCGTTTCCTTTTTGGCGCCCCACCTTCAAGCCGCCCCCGGCGGCGCCGCCCGACCCGCTACCGAAGGAAAACGCCGAGGAACTTTTCCGGCGCCTGGTCGCGGCCGCGGACGGGAAAAACGCGAACGCCTGCTACGTCCTCGCGGCCATGCTCGAGCGGAAAAAAATCCTCAAGCAAATCCAGACCGAGAACGGCGAGAACGGCCGCGTCCTCATCTATGAGCACGTGAAAAGCGGCGATGTCTTCGTTGTGCCCGACCCGCAACTGCACCTCGACGAGCTCGAGCCGGTGCAAAACGAAGTCGCGCAACTGCTCTCGGCGATCTAGCTCTGGAGGTTGCCCTCTGGGCGGGCTTAGGAGAAGCGCCCGGTTGGGATGACAACCCTGCTGGGCAGGCCGCCCGGAGAGAAAATCGTCGCTCGTGTTTAGTGGCAGCCGCAGCTAGGACCGCAACCACCACCCCCGCCAACCGAGCCGACTGACGGACCAATCGAGCTGCCCGTCACATGCACGCCGTAGCCTCCGGAGATAACCCGCTTGACCGGTTCGCCGGTTTCCGGATCCACCGCGAGCGGCTCGTCCTTCATGCTCTGCTTGACCTCGAAACGCCGCGGGGGTTTCGCGGGATCGGTCGTTTCGTAGACGTAGGTCGGCATTATCGCTATTCCCCGGCGTGCCGTCTCGAAGCTTCCTTCGGCTCGGCCGGTTTTTCCTGCGAGCTCTGGTCGCTTTGCATCCATTCGGTGTGGAAAACCCCCGGCTTGTCCACCCGCTCGTAGGTGTGCGCGCCGAAGAAATCGCGCTGCGCCTGGAGCAGATTCGAGGAGAGGCGCGCCTGCCGGTAGCTGTCGTAGTAGCCTAACGAGGCACTAAACGCCGGCACGGCCACGCCCTGTTGGACGGCGGTCGCGACCGCGATCCGCCAGTTGTGCTGCGTCTTCGCGATGATCTCGGTAAAGTAAGGATCGAGGAGCAGATTCTTTAAATCCGGATCGCGCTTATACGCCTCGACGATGCGGTTAAGGAACTTCGCGCGGATGATGCAGCCGCCCCGCCAGATCGTGGCGATGTCGCCGAAGTTCAGGTTCCAGCCGAATTCTTTGCTCGCCGCACCAAGCAATTCCATGCCTTGCGCGTAGGAGACGATTTTCGAGGCATAAAGGGCGTCGCGGACGGCGTGGACGAGATCTTCGCGGTTGCCGGTAAATTTTTCCGTCTGCGGCGCCGGAAGAATTTTCGAGGCGGCGACGCGCTCGTCTTTGCGCGAAGAAATGACGCGCGCTTCGACCGCAGCGTTGATCGTGGAGATGACGACGGACTGGCGGATGGCCGATTGCAGGGTCCAGATGCCGGTGCCTTTCTGGCCGGCCTTGTCGAGGATGACGTCGACCATCGGTTTGCCGGTGTCGGGATCTTTCTTCCGGAAGATCTGCGAGGTGATCTCGATGAGGTAGCTATCGAGATCGCCGCTGTTCCACTCGGTGAAAACTTTCGCGAGCTCGTCGTCGGACATCCCGAGAACGTTGCTGAGGATGGCGTAGGCTTCGCAGATCAACTGCATGTCGCCGTACTCGATACCGTTGTGGACCATCTTCACGTAGTGGCCGGCGCCGTCCGTGCCCATGTAGCGGCAGCAGGGCTCCCCATCCACGATCGCGGCGATCTTGGTGAAGATCGGGGCGATGATGTCCCACGACGCGCGCGGGCCGCCGGGCATGAGCGAGGGACCTTTGAGTGCACCTTCTTCTCCGCCGGAAACGCCGCAGCCGACGAAGTGAATGCCTTTCGCTTCCAGATCCTTGCAACGGCGCTGGGTGTCGGTGAAGAGCGAATTGCCGCCGTCGATAATGACGTCGCCTTTGTCGAGCAGCGGCACGAGTTGATCGATCACGGCGTCGACCGGCTTGCCGGCTTTGACCATAATCATCGCTTTGCGCGGCGAAGAGAGCGCGCCGACAAATTCCTCCATCGTTTTCGAGGGCACGATGTTTTTGCCCTTCGCCTTGCCGGCCGCAAACTTCTCCGTCACCTCGGTGGTGCGGTTGTAAACGGCGACAGTAAAGCCTTTCGACTCCATGTTGAGGACGAGGTTTTCACCCATGACCGCGAGGCCGATGAGGCCAATATCACATTGATTCGTTTTCATTTTCGGTATTTCCTGACTGACCGCGACCGCGGCGAGGTCAGCACCTTACCGGCTCCGCGGAGCAGATGGCAATTCGGAAATCGCAGATCCTTCTCACCAGCGCACCGCTCCCGGCACCGTCGCGGGACTGGCGAGACTCGGCCGGAGCCGTGGTGGATTTCTGGGGAGTGGTGCGCGCGCTGGAAGACGGACGCGATATTTCCGGGATCGACTACGAAGCGCACCGCGAAATGGCGCAGCACCAAATGGAACTCCTGGTCGAACAAGCGACCGCCGAGTTCGGCCTCGAGGAAGTTATTTTGCGGCATCGGATCGGGTTCGTCCCGACGGGGGAAGCCTCGCTTTTCCTGCGCGCGACCAGCTCTCACCGGGCCGCGGCTTTCGCCGGGAGCGAATGGATGATCGTGGAGTTGAAAAAGAAAGTGCCGATCTGGAAGCGTCCGCTTTTCGTTAGGCAAAACGAACCGGCGGCCAGCGCCTCTCTCCGCGCGCGCCGATGAACTGGGCGAACCGTCTCACCCTCGGCCGGCTCGTTCTGACCGTGCTTTTCGTGATCGCGTTGAGCACGTCGTGGGGCTACGGACGGACGGTCGCGCTTGTGCTTTTCCTGGTCGCCGGCGTGACCGATTACCTCGACGGTGAGATCGCGCGACGCTGGGGCATCATCACAAAATTCGGGAAGCTCATGGACCCGTTGGTCGACAAAGTGATGATGGCGGCGGCGTTCATCTGCCTCGTGCCGATCGGCGCCGTCCCGGCGTGGGTGGCGACGATCGTGGTCGCGCGCGATTTTTTGATCACCGGCCTGCGCCTGCTCGCCTCCGCCGAAGGCGTGATCCTGCCGGCGGAGCGGCTCGGGAAGCATAAAACTTCCTGGCAGATCGTGACCGTCGCCTACCTCCTCGCGCTCCTCGCCGTGCTCGAGGTTTGGCCGACGACGAGCGAGGCGGCCTGGTGGCAAAACGCGTGGCACTACGGCGGCAACGCGCTTTTGTGGGTCACGATCGGCCTGACGATTTACTCCGGCCTCGGTTATCTCTGGCAACACCGCGGGCTTTTGCGGGAGTTGTAGGCCGAGCCCCTTCGGGTTTAATCCGGCCTGCGAAGATCAGCCGCGCCGACCGCTGCGCTTCGCTCAGGCTGACACTTCGGCCGAGCGGGAGCTTAGAAGAAGCTCTGCGGGACT
>JBPCRH010000370.1:0-10113 GCA_050997075.1 Chthoniobacterales bacterium | reverse complement strand
TTTATGGAGATCGCCTTTGTGCCCTCGAGAGTTCGGCCATCCCCAGAGTATTCCCCTGTTTCACAGGTCGCGACCAGCGTCAAATGATTCGATACCGACCGCGCTTTCGCGATCCAGACAAGGCCGCGCGACCGGTCAATTGGCTGGAGGCGCAGAAATTGTCGCCGCTGGTGAATCCCCTTTCGGCGACCCCTGACGAGCTGATGGTCGATGTCCAATCACCAGACGGGAATACTTTCGCGATCGATGATCCCGCCCTGCGCGACCATCTCTGCGCCGGCCTCGAAGGGAAACACGAACTCAAGCTGCTTCGATCCGAAAAGGCCATGACCGATTGCCGACCGGTGTCGTTATTTGCTTTGCAAACGGCCATCAAGCTTGCGGAAGAAGCCGGGATGAAGGTCGATAAACGACGCTTCCGCGCCAATTTCTATCTCGATCTGGCGGACTTCGCCGGATTTGCTGAAGACCATTTCGTCGGGCGTTCTTTGCGGCTTGGCTCGCAGGTCGTCGTCGCCATTACGAATCGCGATGGTCGCTGCATGATGATCACGCTCGATCCCGAGACTGGCGAAAAAGCACCTGCCATCTTGAAAGCCGTCGCGCAAGGCCACGAGGGAAAAGCGGGCGTTTACGGCGCCGTGCTCGTAGAGGGTATCGTGCGCAGAGGCGATCCGGTCGAGTTACTGGATTAGCGCAACTTTTCAGCCTCGTCGGTCTCCCGCGATCAGACCGCTGACCCGAAAATACGGAAGTGCGGGGTCGGCGCGGATTCCAGCGCTCCTTTACTGCGCCTCTGTGATTACGCCGTCGGTTTCAGGCTATCGCACTTCGTTTCGTAGCTCGTGACCAGCGCCGCGATCTTTGTCTGAAAGGCGTCCTGTGCTCCATAGAGTTCGCCGATCGGATCGATGAATTCCTTTTGCTTGAGCTCGTCTTCGATCGTCAGAGTCAGGCCCGCGAGCACTTCGATGTTCGCACGGGAATGAAACTCCATTTCCTTCAGTTTCGAAAGTACCGCCACCGATTGCTCATGCTCGGAAGCCGTCTCTTCTTGTTCTGGCTCCGCCGGCTCCGCTTTGGTGCTCGGTTTCTCATCGGCAGCATCTTTGGAGCTGCCGTGACCCTTTTCCTGACTTACCTTCTTATCGTGCGCGACATTCCGTGGATCTGACATCCCTGATCATACACCGGAATAAGGTCCGACGCTGCGCCTATTCTGGCTGACGACGGGACCGCCCCGGGCCGCAAAACCGCTTTGGGCGATAACCATCGAGAGCGGATTCCGCGAGCCGCAAACCGCATTTCTCCCGCGTCTTCACGTCACATTCGACGGCCGCCGCCGCAAGCGCGCGCTGGCCTCAGGGACCGCGGATTGCGGCGAAGTTCGCCACAGCGAGCTGCTATCGCCAGCACGCGAGGGCGCGTGCGCTCCCCAGGCAGGATTTGCCACGCCTTGGAAGATCAAGGCCGGATTCGCTCGTGAACCTGACATGACACCGCCGCAGCCTTCGCTATACTTCCGCAATGACATTCAGGGGCCTTGCCAGATCTGTCGCTGCCTGCTCGCTGGTGTTGCTGGCGTTTAATTTGATCGCCGCCGCCCCCGCATCGCCGGGTGAGACCGTTGTGGTTGTTGGCCAAAACGCTCCTGGTTTCACGCTCAAAGACCAGAACGCCCGCGAGGTTTCCCTCGCCGCGTTGCTCAAGAAAGGCCCGGTCGCGCTCGTCTTTTTCCGCTCGGCCGACTGGTGACCCTTCTGCCAAAAGCAGTTGGTTCAACTGCAATCAGCTCTCGCTCAGATTCAAGCCCACGGCGCCCAGGTCGTAGCCATCAGCTATGATTCCCCGGAAATTCTGAAGCGGTTCGCGGCGAAGAAATCGATCACTTATCCATTGCTCTCTGACACCGGCAGTAAGACGATCGACGCCTACGGCATTCGTAACAAAGAAGCCACGGGACGCACGAGCGGGATCCCCTACCCCGGCACCTACGTCATCGGCACCGACGGCGTGGTCCGTGCCAGGCTTTTCCTAGAAGGCTACGAAGAACGAGCCAGCATCGCGGCGATCCTCCAAGCCTTGTAGGGCGTGCCTTGACGCGGGGTCGTAAGCCGATCTTGAGATCTGTTGTCGCCACCGCCACCCTGCGGAAGAGTCTAGCGAAAGCAAGCTGGTTTACTTGCGGATGGGAGGCTCCGCCAGATTCTTCGGCACCCGCAGATTGGTCAAAGTCCAGCGGAGGCCGAGCTCCTGTCACCCAGCCGAAAGCGATGCCGGCCTTTCCCCAACAGGGAGGCTGAACGCAGGAAAGGAATCGAAAACTGGAAGCCATATCTCAGCCCCCCATTTCATCCCCCACTCTTCGCCCACATCCCTTCTCTTCTCCCGTCAGCGCGAGCTTCGGCAGGCCGTCGAAACCGCCGCACCAATTCAACGCCATTGGAATTCAGCCCGGTTCGAAATGGTGCTTGGAATAGTAGCGCAAATCTTATAAACCTCGGAAATCCAAACCACCACACCTATGTTTGATACAGGAACTACCGGCTTCATGCTTCTCGCCACCAGCCTCGTCATGTTGATGACGCCCGGCCTCGCCTTCTTCTACGGCGGTCTCGCCGGTAAACGAAACATTCTCGGCATTATGATCCAGAGTTTCGTTTCCATGGGCATCACCACCATCCTGTGGTTCGTTTGCGGCTACTCCCTCTCCTTCAGCGGCGACGCCTTGGGAGGAGTGATCGGCAACCTCGACAAAGCCTTCATGCACGGAGTGGATTTGAATTCGCCTTTTCCCGGCAATCATAAGCTCCCCGAGTTCGTCTTCATGGCCTACCAGATGATGTTCGCGATCATCACGCCCGCGCTCATCACCGGCGCCTTTGTGAATCGGATCACCTTCAAGGCTTACCTCGTCTTTCTCGTGCTCTGGCAGCTCCTGGTTTATTATCCCTTCGCGCACATGGTCTGGGGCGGCGGGCTCCTCGCGCATCTGGGCGTGCTCGATTTCGCCGGCGGCATCGTGGTTCATGCCACCGCCGGCTTCGCTGCTCTCGCGTCGGTCATCTACGTCGGAGGCCGCCGCGATCGTCAATCGCCCCCGAATAGTATTCCACTTATCGCCATCGGCACCGGCCTGCTTTGGTTTGGGTGGTATGGCTTCAACGCCGGCAGCGAGTTGGATGTCAATGCCGTGACCGGCCTGGCCTTCCTGAATACGGACGTCGCGGCCTCGTTCGCCGCCATCGTCTGGCTCGTCATCGAGTGGTCGGTGCAACGGAAGCCGAAGTTTGTAGGTCTCCTCACGGGCGCGGTCGCCGGACTGGCGACGATCACGCCAGCGGCGGGCTTCGTTTCGCTACCCTCGGCTGCCCTTATCGGCATCGCCGCGGGAGTGGTTTGCTATCTCGCGGTCCACTGGAAGAACAAGATCGGCTGGGATGACGCTCTCGACGTCTGGGGCGTGCACGGAGTTGGTGGATGCCTCGGGACGATTCTGCTCGGAGTCTTCGCCTCGAAAGCGATGAACGCCGCCGGGGCGGACGGACTGTTAGCCGGCGGGACTCATTTCTTCATGATCCAATGCCTCGCCGTCCTTGGCGCCTCGCTCTACGCCTTTCTCTTCACCTACGTGATGTTGGCTCTGATCAACGTCTTCGCGACGGTGAAAGTTTCCGAAGCGGAAGAAGACCTGGGTCTGGACGCGTCGCTGCATGGCGAACAGGCCTACGATTCTGGGGCATTGTAGAGGTCCGGCCAACCCGGTCCCGGGGATCACGTCTGGCGCGAATCGTCACCGTCAAGCGGTCGTTCTTCGTTGAATCCAAACGCCGCGTTCTCCGCATCATACCGACAATGAAACTCCTTCTAGGTGCACTTATCGCGGTCCTTTCGACCATTAGCCTGCGTGCGGAAACAAAGCCCCTCACCTTGGATGTAACTGGGCCCTACGCGAAGGCGGATTACGCCTTCCTTTCTCCCGCGATCGGTACCAGTCATGTGATAGCTCTGGGCGAGTCGATCCACATGACTTGCGAGATGCCGCGAGTTCGTTTGCAAATTGTGCGTTACCTCCACGAGGAACTGGGATTCAACGTGATCGCTTTCGAGGGCTCACTCCTGGATGCCTGGACTGCGCAGGAACACGCCTATCGGGACTCAGGTCCAATGAAGGGTCGCGCCTCGACGATGAAGCGAGAAGTGTTCTTCGGTCTCTGGCAGACCGCGCCAATGCAGGACGTGCTTGAATATGCCTTAAGCACCCAAGCGACCACGCACCCGCTTTATGTGACCAGTTTCGATCTTCAACCCGGGACCGCGCGCGCCTACGGCGGTTCGACGGCAGAAAGCCTCCGCGCCTTCTTCGCCGCAGTCGCGCCTTACGATCCGACGATCGACCCGGCGCAGATAAAACAATGGAACGAAAGACTTTCTACGGCGCTCGATTGCACGAAGGACGCGGACGCCAGTCAGGTCGTGGACCAGATCGAAGCGTGGCTCAATGGTCCCGTCGCAGTTGGTCTGACGCGAACGCGCCCGGCCGTCCACGTCGCCGCCCTTCGACTCATTCCCGTCATGCTCCGCAATCGCCTCCAGCTCTGCCACGAGTGGACAGCAGACCAGCGTTCCATGATCACCTACCAGCGCGTACGTGATCAGCTGAACACCCAGCTCGTGCTTAACGAACTAAAGACCTTCCCAGCTCCGGCGAAGTTAATTCTATGGGCGCACCACAGTCATCTTCACTATAACTCCCTCGGCAAAACCATCCCGTCGATGGGTCAGCACCTGCACGATTCGTTGCATCAGGATATATATAGCATTGGTCTCTTCGCCGAAGGGGGCTCTGCCATCGATACCACGACGATCGACCAGGCCGAAGGACTCGGCTTCGTCTTTGCGCTCGCGCCGAAACCGATCCCGCACGGCCCTCGCTGGAGTGTCGAGGAACAACTTCGTCGGCTCTCGCCGCACGACTTTTTTCTCGATCTCCGCCGGGCCGGGAAAGAGTGGGCCACGCCTGGCACCTCGCGTTTGGAAAATAACGGACGCATGCCGACTGCTCTCTCGTCCGACTTCGATGGCGCCATCCTCTTGCATCGAGTCAGCGGGGCAGAACTGGATTCCCTGCCCGGATGGATTCGCGCAAGCGCCCGTACCATTGGCTTAGTCATCGCACGACCGATCATAAGCGGGCTGCTTGTGGTCACGCTTCTGGTCGGCTTGATTCACCTCCTGCGGCGCCGGCGTTCTTCCTCCTCGTAAAGCGACCGACCTACAAAAGGATTGCAAAGCGTGGCCGGAGAGCCTGCGCCCCACAGGTCCACTCTTCGCCAACCCTCGTAGCGGCGAAGCATTCGACGCCCGCGCTTACTCGACAACCCCTCCACACCGCGTAAAGACGAGAATGCCTCGCGAGGACGCTCATTATTTCGTGGTCAATGGCCGGCGGTGGCGCAAGACCGATTCAGATATTCCAGAAAAGCTGCACGCCGAGTTGGTGAAGGAACTAATGGCCGCTCGGCGAGTGAAAGACCGTGCCAGGGTGCAGGATGCCAAGGTGGCGCTCGGTGAACGCGGCGAAAAATGGTGGGAAGAAATCTCCGTCGAGGCTCGCCGCGAACGTTTGCTGGCTGCCATCCGAGCCCTTTTGCGCGCCCGGCAATTGAGCTCTTCGATCTGCCCGTCGGACGGAGCCCGCATCGCCGGCGGTCGACACTGGCGCGACCTCCTTCCCCAGGCGCGGGAAGTCGCCCGCCACGCGGCTCGCGCTGGTGAAATCGTTGTGACGCAGCGTGCCAAAAAGCTCGATCCGAATGCCGAGTGGCGCGGCCCGGTGCGCCTTTGTTTACCGCAGCCGCGTTCTGCGACAGTGGCTTCTAAAACACCCGGCAAACTAAGCATCGCCTGAACGGAGGCGAAGCGGCAGCCGTCACGACTCCCACGCCGATCAGTGACACGCCCATGCTGAGCTCCCCTTGACCGCTTATGCGGTCGAGTCTCACAACAAGACGAATTCTTCTTGGCGATTCCCCGGCTACACTCAGCCCTGGAGCCGCTATTCCATTGTCTCGAGCGCGTAGCCCAACAGCCGGAGAGATCGGAAGCCGATGAGCCGCGCGCCGAAGTCTCCCCTGCGCTGCGCGATGGGCTGGAAATCCGCCGGAAGTTATCGCGATATCCTCGTCGTCTTCAAGAATCCCACAGACGAGCACCATGCGATGACGTGATTAGACGGCTTGCATAGCCGATCCGCAACTCAACGCCCGCAGAATGGATCCGGGGAAAGTCCTCAGCGGAAGAGGATTTACCCTCTCGGTGTTGACCGCTAATAGCGGTCGAGATAAAACCAGGCCAGACTGAGGAAGATGCTTTTGCACGATTGTTTCCGCTGGTGCGCGCGGAAATCCTTCGGCTTCTCTTCACGAATGCGCGCGCGGAGCTGTATGTGCGTCGACTCGCTCGCTTGAGCGACCTCTCGCTTCAGATCGTGCAGGATGAGCTAGCGAAGCTGGAAGCGGCTCATCTCATTGGCAGTCGGAGCAATGGCTATCACCGTTTTTACCGCGCCAACTCGAAGCACCCGCTCTATGCCACGCTGCGCAAGCTTGTCGTGCGCACGGCCTCGCACGCAAAACCCCAGCCTCAAGCAAGAGGTCAACGACGAGCAGGGAGGCGTGAGGTCAAGTCCAGCTTAGCTCGACCGCTTAGCGGTCGAGCCGTCCAGCGCGGCCGAATTCTTTCGGCTGGCGACAATCTTGAGGAAAGCTCATTCAGTTTATGGCCTGTGAGAGCACGAGCCACACCATTGTGCCAGCAACGATCGGGACACTATTCGAGACATTTTTCTTGACCGCTTTATGCGGTCGAGTTCCAAGCGCCCGGAGAATAAGACTGGAGTCAACTCCGTAGAAAAGGAGTCCGTGCGCGAGACAGACCGGTGTGCGGAAGCTGACTGTTCGACCTTTCAAGAAGCTCTACCGCGTGCACGAAGATCGGTGCGCCGTCGAGATTCTGCGCTTCTGGCACTCAGCACGACGCAAACCGAAGCTCTAAGATTTGAAAACGAACCTCACGAAGCGCCGAATCAAGGCTCCCAAGCGGAGCTCCTGCGGACTGTGCAAACCGCACAAGCGCGGCTGGGATGATAAGAAAACTCCGGGCGAGCTGCGGAGCGCGGTGAAGCATTCTCAAGACTTCGCGATCAGGGATTCGGCGGGTAAAATCCCGTTAAAGGCTTTCGCGCCTCGGATTGCGCAAATGTTTTCCGTGATCCCGTAGGCGAGCTGAGCCGGGGCAAGATCTGAGACTCTTTACGCTGGAACGGCGTCAACTTTGCCGCGCTTCCAAATGATCACGGGCAAATTAAGACGCCGTAGCTCGGCTCGTTTTTTCCGCGTCGCGGCGCGATGCGCGCGCGAGGGGAGACAAACCACGTGCGATCTTGTCTGCGTTCAGAAAACGCCGGACGCCGACGCTCGGCAAAAACTCACGCGCGAAAGTGGTTTTCCCGCGCCGTAGCAGCCGCCGATCACATAGAGAGTTAGGTTGGATGCTGCCACGCACCATTCAGCGGGTATCGTCAACAACAACATGACAGCTTCCACCGTGGCCCAATCCCTCGCCGCACTCCCCGCGGATCGTCGCACCGCGCTCAGCGCCGTGCGCCAGGTGATCAATGAGAACCTGCCGACCGGATATGAGGAGGGCATGCAGTTCGGGATGATCGGCTGGCATGTCCCGCTCTCCCTGTATCCGGCGGGCTATGGCGAGAATCCCAAAGTGCCGCTGCCCTTGGTTGCGCTCGCCTCGCAGAAATCGGGCTTGGTGCTGCATTTCCTGTCCTTCTACGGTCATCCCACTCTCTCCACTTGGTTCACCAGCGAATACCAGAAGAGCGGCAAGAAGCTCGACATGGGCAAGGGTTGCGTCCGCTTCAAAAAATTGGAAGACTTGGCTCTCGACGTGGTCGGCCGCACCATCGCGCGCGTGCCCGCGGACGAGCACATGGCCAATTACCGGGCGGCGCGGGCGCTCCTAGGCAAGAGCAAGAGCAGCGCTAAGCAGGACACCAAGAAGTCCACGGTGAAGAAGGCCAAACCAAAGAAGTGAATCGAGCGACTGCCTCAGCGAGTGGGAACCGTTCTACTGCGATTTTGACGACGTCGTGGCGACTTCCAGTCAGCCTGAACTCTTCTACGCCGAATGCTATGGCCGCACCCGCCCTCTAAAAACTTAACTACATTGCGTTTGAGCGTCCGACACCGTTAGAGTCGTGGGTCATGTCGAATATTGATCGTCGTGATTTTATCGCTTCCGCTCTCGCGTTTGGAGCTACGGCCGTTTGGGCGGGTCCGGCGGCGTTCGCGTCGCGGGCGCGCTGGTCGGAGCGGCGGGATTTATTTCCCGAGGGCGTCGCTTCGGGCGATCCCGATCCGGAAAGCGTTATCCTGTGGACACGGCGGCCTTTTGCCAAGGGGCAAGCGCACCGTCTGGTGGTGGAGATCGCGCTGGACCGTGACTTTACCAAAGTCATAGCGACTAGGCGTGCACCGGTGCTCGCCGCTTCGGACTGGACTTGCCGCGTTCTCGTCGGCGGCTTGAAGCCCAGCACCGTTTACTGGTACCGTTTCAGCGACGATACCGGAGCGGGCAGCCGGATCGGTCGCACGATCACCGCGCCGCGGGTCGACGACGAGCGGACGGTCCGCTTCGCCTTTGTCTCTTGCCAGAGCGTCAATGAGGGTGCGCAGAACGCCTACCGCCGCATGATCTGGGAAGGTGAGCGCGCGCCGGCGGATAAGCAGCTGGGCTTCGTCCTGCACCTTGGTGATTTCATCTACGAGGTGGTGGAATATCCCGACGAGGTGCCGCACCGCTACGACCGCACTGTCTTTGACATCGGCAAGGTGCCGGACGCTCGCAAGGTGAGCAATTTCCACGTCCCGACCACGCTCGCTGGCTACCGCATGGTCTATCAGGCCCATATCCGCGATCCCGACATCCAGGACGCGCGCGCGCATTTCCCGTTCGTGTGCATCGGCGACAATCACGAGTTCTCCTGGCAAGGCTGGCAGAGCTTCATCCAATATGGCCCTAACGTAATAGAGCCAGCCCAACCGCTGCGCGTCGCGGCCAACCAGGCTTGGTGGGAATTCATCCCGTCGCGCGTGAGGAAGTCCTCCGGGTCAGGGCTGGACTGCTTTGATCCGCCAGCGGTCAAGAAGGCGCCGATACCAAAGCTCGACGATCATGGCTTTGGCGACGAGGCCAATAATCGCACCGCGGTCGGATCGATGACGGCATATCGCGCGATGCGATACGGCAAGCATGTCGATCTGATATTGACCGATCTTCACAGCTACAAGATGCAGGAGCCGACCGCGCGGCCCGAAGCGAATGACCTGGACTCGGGCGATACCCCCTTCATGATCCCGGAAAGCTGGGTGGAAATCCTCGATGCAGGCCGGGACTATGCCGGAGGCAAGCCGCCCGCGGCGATCATGGTGGGCGACAAGGCGGTGCCCAACTTCCGCAAGGACGAGCCGCCTTTCACCGTGCTCGGCCGCGAGCAGAAGGCGTGGCTCAAGGAGCGGCTAACCAAATCGCAGGCGACGTGCTCAAGAAGCCGTGGGTGTGGGCCGAGTATGGCAGTTTCGGCGGGGGCGATTTCAGTGGGGCGCTGAACGAGCGGGCTGAACTCTACGATTTCATCCGCGACCAGCACATCGACGGCTTCGTCATCGTCTCAGGCGACCGTCACAGCTTCTGGGCCGGCTACGCCGCGAAGGCGCTGCCACCGCAAAAGTTCGAGCCGGTCGGCGTTGCTTTCGTTACCGGTTCCATCTCCGCCCCCGGACTCGCCGAAGCCGTCGAGCACGGTCTCAAGGACAATCCACTGCGTCCGATCTTCGTCGCCGAGCGCGCGGGCGGCAAGTATGAGACGACGGTCAATCTGGCGTTGAAGCACGGAGTAAAGAGCGCGCTCGAATACTCCAATTCGGGCGATCTTGCCGCCGCGCACAAAGTCAGCAATCCCGACAACGCGCCGCACCTCGAATTTGTCGACATGGGCGGCCACGGCTACGCCGTCGTTACCGCCGGCCCGAAGGC
>JBPCRH010000328.1:0-3518 GCA_050997075.1 Chthoniobacterales bacterium | reverse complement strand
CCGGTGGTGTTGGCCTGGAGCGCGTTAAAACCGATGGCGGTATTAAACTGGCCCTGGGTGTTATCATTGACCTTGAGGGCGTTGTCTCCCAAAGCGGTGTTGAAACCTGGATAACCACCCCCGGGAGCTACCGCGGGCCCGGGGCTGAGGTAGCTTGCGACCTGCGGGTAGAAACTAGAAAACTTCCCGTAAAAATCGTAGCTGCCAGCGCAGGCGCCGGTGGAGGAGCCGCAGCTCAGCGCCCCGACAAGGTAGGTAATGCTCCCGCTGGTGATGAATAAACCGGAGCCGCTCGAGCCCGGTTCGGTCGTCCCCGATGACCAATTTATCTCATAGCCGTTCGTCAGACCGGACGCTGAACAGGACGAGGTCGTAGTCGCGACAGAACCGATCGACCTCCTCAGGTAGGATTGCAGCGAGGGAGGCGAGCTGCCACCAGGGTGATGAAGCCCGAAAACCGACGTGTTGACCGCTTGAGCAGTGGAGCTCCAACCGGCAAAGCCGACGCCGGACGGCGCGCTATCGACGAGTCGAATCAGCGTCGAATCGTTAGCCGAACTGGTGGCCAACAAATCACCGCCCTGGCTCGTCGTCACCCCGTCGCCGCGCAAACTGTTGCTGTTGCAGGAGGTGGTTTGGTAAAGCCAATAGCTTTCGACGCTGCGGGCTTCGCTCTGAGAAGAGACACAATGGGCGGCAGTGAGAAAGTACGGAATCCGGTCGCCAGCGCTGTTGTTCAGCAGTGTGCCGGTGCAAACATAGGAACCCCCTCCGTCATCGACGAACACGATCCGAGCCACCGCGTTCTTCGGGCCCACACTCGAGCAGGAGGCATCCACTTCGCAGCTTAGGACATCAGGCGTGAACATTCCCGCGTCAACGTTCCGGTAGATATGCGCGATCTCCGAGACGATGAACGTTCCCTCGCCTGATCTGCTTTGATACTCGATGACGGCAGTATCACCTTCGACCGTGGCTGACCAGAATTGGCCATCATTCCAGGTTCCATTCTCACGATACGGACCGCCGGACGATCTCTTCGCATTCAAGCCGCGGACATACACCTCGTCGCCGGCCGGTATCTTGAAGCGGTCGAAATGAACCCTCACGCCGACAGCTCCGGGCGACTTGATCGCGAAGACGGTGGTTTGCGTGCCGTCTGGATTCCGGAATCGACGACCTCCCGCGACTGGAGAGAGACTGACGCGGCGGTTGATCCCGACCTGAAGCGGAATCGTGCGCGAAGGAGCCGGCACTTGGACTGCGCCGAGGTCGTGTGTAACGGCGGGGAGATCGACGTGGAGACGATAGCGCTCGCTGGGCAGAAGCTCGCCTCGCGGAGCCTGAGCTTGACTGCCAGCCGGAACCAGGGGCGGCAAGCTCGGAACAGACGCAGGTTTAGTCTGCGCGTTACCAAGGACCGCCGCGAGCAGCCACACAACGCATGGCAGCCAATATCTCGAGTAATAAATTCCTCGTCTCATGGGAAAAATCCCCACTACTTCCGTTTATAGGAGCAAAAATCGGGCGTGTCAATCATCCCTGATTCGATGACAGCCTCCGCCGGGAGCGCGACCCCGAGATCCTGACGACCTGATAAGCGGCCTTGGTCGGAAGCGATGCTTCGCCGCGCTCAGTGCATCGCCAGCATCTGGCGACAACCGAGCACGTTGCAGGTGAGAGCAACGACCAGAAGCGCAAGCAGCCAGGTGCCGATAAACGCGAGAACCTTGTTTCGACGCCGCGCCCACCACTGACGCTTTGGCTCCATCTGGACTCAATCGATCAACCGCTGTTCCATGCCCGCGTAGGCATCAATCCGGCGGTCGCGCAGGAAAGGCCAGTGCGTCCGGTGCTCGTCGACGCCTCCCCACGCTACGTCGGCCAGGATAATCTCTTCCTGATCGACGCTGCCCTTCGCGAGAATTTCGCCATTTGGCCCTGCGATGAAGCTTTGCCCCCAAAACTCGATCCCCGGCCCGCCGACCGGCGCCTCATGGCCGACGCGATTCACCGCCGCAACGTAGCAGCCGTTCGCGATGGCATGACTGCGCTGGATCGTCTCCCAGGCGGAATGCTGGGCCTTCCCGTATTTCTCTTTCTCCGCCGGATGCCAGCCGATCGCGGTCGGGTAAAAGAGCAACTGCGCGCCGCGCAGCGCGGTCAGCCGCGCCGCTTCCGGGTACCATTGATCCCAGCAAACGCAGACGCCGATGTTGCCCTGCTGCGTCGGCCAGGCTTTGAAACCGAGATCGCCCGGCGTGAAATAAAATTTCTCGTAAAACGCCGGGTCATCCGGGATGTGCATCTTGCGATACTTGCCCAGATATTTCCCGTCGGAGTCGATGACGGCGGCGGTGTTGTGATAAACACCGGCCGCGCGTTTCTCGAAAAGCGAGGCGACAATCACCGCGCCGACTTCGCGCGCGACTTCCTCCAGCCGCTTCGTGGTCGGGCCCGGGATTTCCTCCGCCAGCGCGAAGTTCGCGTGATCTTCCGCCTGACAGAAATATTGCGAGCGGAACAATTCCGGCAGACAAACAATCTGCCCGCCTTGTTTCGCAGCCTCGCGGATGAATCCGATCGCCTTCTCAAAATTTGCAGTCGGGTCTGTCCCGCATTGCATCTGCACGAGAGCGACTTTGGTCGAGTCGGCGCTAGGCATGTTTGGCACGCGTGTTTACGGCGACAGAGCGCCGTCGCTACAGGATCGAAGGCGGCGTTACTTCACCGAATCAGCAGGAACGATCTTGATGCTCTCCACGTTCATCCGCGTGACTGGGCGGTCCGGCGTAGTCGTCGGCGTGGTGGCAATTTTCTCCAGGACATCGTCGCCTTTGATCAACTTCCCGAACGCCGTGTATTGGCCGTCGAGGAACTTCGGCGCGCCATGGCAAATGAAGAACTGGCTTCCGGCTGAGTTCGGATCCTGTGAACGCGCCATCGAGAGCACGCCGCGCTCGTGTGTTTTGGGATTGAACTCCGCATCGATCTTGTAGCCGGGATCGCCCGTGCCCCAGCGGCTCTGCTTCGAGTCGTCCTTCGTCAGCGAATCGCCGCCCTGGATCATGAATCCCTTGATCACGCGATGAAAAGCGGTGCCGTCGTAGAATCCTTCGCGTGCCAGTTTCTTGAAATTTTCCACCGTCTTCGGAGCCACCTCGGGCCAGAATTCGGCGACCATTTCGCCCTCGCTGGTTTTGAGGACGGCGATTGCGGGGGCGGCGGGGCTGGGTGATGGACGCATAGATGGCGTGGCAGTGGGGGAAGGGGTTGGAGTGGCGTCCTGACTGAAAGCGTTCGGCGCGATCAGCGTGATTGCCGCGAGGCAACCGAGGAAGTTCAATTTCATGGCCGCAACCCTAGCGTTCCACGGTCGAACCTTCAACCCGCCTTCGCAAGGCTATGGCGGGCAGGCCCGCCGTTGTAGCCACGCCGCTCTGCCGGCGTTTGGGCGCGTTCCATGCAATCCGCGCGTTTTTACACAGACAAAGCGGCGTCGCTCCAACCTTCGGCAA
>JBPCRH010000284.1:0-7252 GCA_050997075.1 Chthoniobacterales bacterium | reverse complement strand
GAAATCGCACGAAGCCGATCTCTCGGAACAGGGCCGCGCCTTCCTCAATCCGGACGACCCTGATTCCTTCGTGCTCCCGGATTTGATCAGCGAATTCACCGACATCGATCTCAACCGGACGTTAAGCGACGAGGAAAAGGACAAGCTCAAGACCGAGCGCCAACAGCAGTGCGACACGCAGGCGGAGCAGATCCACAACATCTCGCAGCTCCTGCGGGCCTACTGCCTTTTCGAGAAGGACGTCGCGTATGTGGTCGAGGAAAACAAAGTCGTCATCGTCGACGAATACACCGGCCGGAAAATGCCGGGCCGGCGTTGGAGCGACGGCTTGCACCAAGCCGTGGAAGCGAAGGAAGGGGTGCAGATCGATCGCGAGACCCAGACCCTCGCGACGATCACGATCCAGAATTATTTCCGGCTCTATCACAAGCTCGCCGGCATGACCGGCACCGCGGAAACCGAGGCGAACGAATTCCACGACATCTACAAGCTCGATGTCGCGGTTATCCCGACGAACCGCCCGGTCCTGCGCCAGGACGCCAACGATCGCATCTACAAAACGCGCCGCGAAAAATATAACGCGGTGATCAAGGAAATCGCCGAACGCCACGCGGCGAATCAGCCGATCCTTGTCGGCACGGTCAGCGTCGAAGCCTCGGAGTTACTCAGCCGCATGCTCAAGCGCGAGAAAGTTCCGCACAACGTTCTCAACGCAAAATATCACCGGCAGGAAGCGGAGATCGTGCAGCGCGCCGGCCAGCCTGGCACCGTCACGATTTCCACGAACATGGCCGGCCGCGGGACCGACATTAAACTCGGGACGGGCGTGCCCGGAGTCGGCGGTCTTTACGTCATCGGCACCGAACGCCACGAATCGCGCCGCATCGATCGACAGCTCCGCGGACGCTGCGCGCGCCAGGGCGATCCGGGCGCGACGCGGTTCTATGTGAGCTTCGAGGACGACCTCATGCGTAACTTCGGTGCGGCCGATCGGATGACGAAAATCATGGAGCGATTCGGTCTCGAAGAAGGCCAGGAACTCGAGCATCGCTGGCTCAACAGGTCGGTCGAGACCGCGCAAAAACGCGTCGAGCAGCGCAACTATCTCGCGCGCAAACGGACGCTCGATTTCGACGACGTGATGAACAATCAGCGCGAGGTCGTTTACACCTACCGCAACGAAGTGATCGACAGCCAGGAGCCGCGGAAGCTCGTCTTCGAAGTGATAAACGAAGCCGTCCCGGCGAAAGTGGAGGAATTTCTCGGTACCGGCGCCTCCAGCGACGAGCCCAATCACCCCGGCCTGCTCCATTGGGTGAACACCACTTTCCCGCTCGGCCTAACGACGGAAAAAGCAGAGTTCGAAACGCGCACGCCGCAGGAAAACGCGCAGTTCCTCGTCGCAAAAATCACCGACGCCTACGAGCGCAAGTCGAGCCATGAAGAGCCGAGCGCGGTGACAAACCTCGAGCGTTACATCATCCTGAACGCGATCGATCGGCTTTGGCAGGAGCACCTCTACGCGATGGATGCGCTCCGCGAAGGCGTTTATCTCCGCGGCTACGCGCAGAAGGATCCGCTGATCGAGTACAAGACCGAAGCCTTCGACATGTTCGTGGAATTGATGGGAAACATTAAAGGTGAAGTCCTGCACAACCTTTTCCGGAGCACGTCGAACCTGCAGGCCTTCGAGACTTTCCTCAGCACGCTCCCGCAGTTTCTCCTGCGCGAACACGCGCCCTCCGCCCCGACCGCCAACGGTCCGGTGCCTGGGCGCCGTCCGGAGTTCACGGCCGGGCGCGGAGAGAACGGAAATGGCGAAACCGAAGAGAACGGCTCGGAAGTAAAACTCGAGCTCACCCCGGTCCGCCGCGAGATGCCGAAGGTCGGCCGGAACGACCCTTGCCCCTGCGGCAGCGGGAAGAAGTTCAAGAATTGCTGCGGTCGCACGGCGTGACTCTTCGCCGCCCGACAACCTCTCCGTTCTCGGCGCGTTTTTTCATGATCGGGCGACGGCTTGGCTGCGTGGTGGCTCCGGCAGGCCGCGCGGCGCGCAAATGCTAGGAGGCAGCCGTTTCCCCCTTCGATGGCCAAAGCGATTTTCATCTTCCTTTCGGGGTGGGCTTGGGCCGGGTTTTTTCTGGTCCGTCTTGCTGAGCGGCTCCTGCCGCTGCGCGTTCTCGATCTCTTCCTTTGGCCGGTGGCTGCGATCTGGGGGGCGACCGAGATCGGGAAGCGGCGCGGGGCCATCGCCGCCTGGCGCAGACTTCCCGAATTGCTGCCAACACCCAGTCGCGCACAGATTTGGTTCTGGCATGCCTTAAAAGCGCACCACGCCCGTTTCGTTTATCTTTTCCCCGATCGGCTGGCGGAGCCGCGTTGGCAGGGCCGTTGCAAAATGACTGGGCCCGTCCCTCTGCGTGCGCTCCGCCAAACGAAAGGAAGAATCGTCTTCGCCTCTCTTCACTTTGGCGCCTTCGACACCCTGCCGTATCTGCTGCGCGCCCACGGTTTGCCGGTGACGACGCTGGTCGGGCGAGCAGCCTCGCGCCACCGCCTCAAAGCGCGTCAGTATGCGCTCAGCCCGCCTTCCGACACGCCCGTGGTTCTCCCCGTCGGGGAAAGGGCGCACCTCCGGCAAGCGCTCGCGGGAGCGCGCCATCTTCTCGTGATGATGGATGTGAAGCGTGGTCGCCAGATCGAGGTCGAATGGGAGCGACTTGTTTATCGTCTCGCCTCCGGTCCCATGCGCATCGCCGCGGCCACCGACGCAGAACTAATTCCCTGCCTAACGACGGTCGGAAGCGGCTGGAATTTTACGATTCATTTCGGGAGGCCAGTTCCGCGCCAGTTTCTCGGTCGTTCGCCCGATTTGGAGAGCGCGGCACTCCACTTGCTTCAGGAATTCCTCGCCATCGTTAGGCAAGCTCCGGCGCAATCTGGTTATCGCTTTTTAACCAGCATCCGCGAGGCGGAGCCGAGCCTATCTTCTTCTGCTCCGGAATGAACTACCCTCCTCACCCGCACCCGGAACCCGTGGTCGTCACGGGCCTGGGCGCGTTAACCGCGGCCGGCGCGGGAACTTCGAGCCTCTGGGAATCTGTCCTCAGTGCCCGTTCGCTAGCACGCTGGTACGAACCAGAAAAACGGGGCGGCCCCCGCTTCCCCATTTGTGCGGCCCCCGATCCCGATCCGCATGAACCCGCGCTGCGTCGCTTGCGGCGCGCCGATCGCGTCGTCCAGCTCGCGGGCGCGGCTGCCTGGGAGGCGTGGAACGACGCCGGCCTGCGCCAAGCGGCCCCGTCTCCCGAGCGAGTCGCAATCTTTGCCGGGACCTCCCGCGGCCCCGTCGGGTCCATCCACGCTTCTCAAGCCAGCTACGCCGCCGGCGATCGACTCGCTCCCCCGGTCGCTCTCAACAGCACGAAGCTTGCCTCAGTGGCGCCCTCTCGCTCGCTTCCAAGGCCCGTGGTCCCTGCCTAACGATCTCGGCGGCGTGCGCCTCAAGCGCGGCGGCGATTGCCTTGGCCGCGCAGCAAATCAGCGCCGGCGTGGTCGACCTGGCCCTGGCGGGCGGCGCCGAGGCGCCATGCAACGACATCGTTCTCGCGCAGCTGCAGAACGCGCGCGTGCTCGCGACCCATTCCGAGCCGCATCTCGCCTGTCGTCCGTTCGACGCCGCCCGCAACGGCACCGTGCTAGGGGAAGGCGCCGCTTTCCTCGTCCTCGAATCGCTCCCTTCCGCGCGCAAGCGCGGCGTAGCGATTCATGCCCAACTCGGGGGCTGGGCGATCGGCTCGGATGGAGGCGAACGCACTGGAATGAGTACCGACTTCGAATCGCTTTACCACCAAATGCAGCGCGCCCTCACGATGGCCGACGTCCCCGCCGAAGCTCATCTCTACATCAACGCCCACGGCACCGGCACCGACCTGGGCGACCGCATGGAAACAAACGTGATTAATCGGCTGGCGCGCGAAAACCGAAACGTCGTCACCTCCTCGACCAAAGCCGTGACCGGCCATTGCATGGGTGCGGCAGCGGCCATCGAAGCCGTGATCAGCGTCCTGGCGCTCGAGCGCGAATATCTGCCCCCAAGCGCAAACTGCTTCGAGCAGGCGAGTGACTGCGTTCTCGCGCTGGTCCGCGAGCAGCCGAGAAGTGGCGCCGTCGCTGCCGTGTTGAGTAACTCCGCCGGGTTCTGGGGGAACAACGCCTCGCTGGTCTTCACACCTGCGGCGGGCTGAGGCACCCGTCCGCACGAATGATTTTGATTGCCGATCGCGATTGCCCCGGCAACATCGCACTACGTGCAGGTTCGATCCCCAGATCGCCGCGACTTTCTGCGTCTCCTCGGCGGCGCCACCGCAGCCAGCGTCGTCCCATCCTGGCTCCGAGCCGAGCCGATCCCGGGCGACGACCTGGTCACGATTTCGATCCTGCACACGACCGATCTGCACGGGCACATTCTGCCGACCTTCGATTATCGGGGGCATCCCGACCTCGGCGGTTTCGCCCGCTGCGTCACGCAGATCAAGCGCTGGCGCGCCGAGAATCCGCACTCGCTCCTACTCGACATCGGCGACGTTTATCAGGGCACAGAATTCGCCCTCGCCGACCAGGGCCGGTCGATGATCGACCTCTTTAACCTCCTGCGCTACGACGCCTGGCTCATCGGCAATCACGAATTCGACTGGGGCATCGAGCCGTTTCAGAACGCGCTCGCTCGCTCGAAAATCCCGGTGCTCGCCGCGAACGTCCGCGTTACCGGCGTGCCGCAGATTCAGCCGTTCCTCTTTAAAGAAGTGGCCGGGATCAAGCTCGGGGTGATTGGCCTAACGACCCCCGGCATGCCCTTCTGGTTTCCACCGCAATTCCTCGGCGGCCTTGAATTTCAAAATCCGGTCGAGCCGGCGCGGCGCGCCATCGCCCAAGCCAAGTCGTTAGGCGCAGACGCCATCGTGCTCGCTGCTCACATGGGTTTGAAAGAGCGCACCGGTGGCGATGACTTCGCGAATCGGGTGATGGCGCTTACCGCCGAGTTTCCCGAGGTCGCGGTCTTTATCGCCGGTCACACGCATCAGGACGTGCCGCTGCGCCTAACGAACAACGTTCTCTTCACCCAGGCCGATCACTTCGGGATTCACGTCGGCCGGGTTGATCTCGTTTTCGATCGCGCCTCGCGAAATTTAGTGCACCAAACCTCACGCACCGAGCTGATGGATCACCGGATCGCGCTCGATCCCGTCGTCCTCAGTCGCACCCAACCACAACTCGATCGTGCCGCGGCGGTGCTCGCGGAACCGATCGGCGAGCTGGCCGAAACCCTCAGCGTACGCGCCTCACCCGGAGAGCCGAGCGAAGTCGAACGTCTCTTCGCCGCCGCGATCACGGAAGCGCTCGGGCAGCGCCGCGTCATCGTCGATGGAGTTTTTCATGGATTGTTCGAAGACAAACATGTCTTCAAGAAAGGTGCGAAAACGATCGCCGCTATCTGGGAAGTGCTGCCTTACGAGAACTTCCTCGTCACCGGCGAGCTCACTCCGAACGAGCTCCGCAGCGTCCTCGACGAAGTCGTGCAAAGCCGCGAGTCCCGCAGCCTCGCCGGTTTCCGCCTCGCGCTGGCAGGGCAGGGGAGGGAGCGGCGCCTAACGAGTCTTACGCTCGCGGACGGACGCCCGCTCGTCGCCGCCCAGCGCTACCGCATTGCCTTCAATACCTTTGATGCCTCAAGCGGTGGTCATCGTTTCATGAAGCTGCGCGACCTGCTCGACCGTCCCGAGACGAAGCGCACTTTTCATCCCGTGCAGACCCGCGAAGCGCTCATCGATTATTTCCGGCGCCATCAAACGATCGACCGCGCGCTCCTGCAAGCGTCGCTCGCTGCGGCCGCCTGAGGCGTCGCGGTTCGCCAGCCAAACAGCGCTCGGCTTTTGTATTTCAGCTGAATCGCATCGGCCCCGCGCAGCCTCTGTGGGTCGTCACAATTGCACTTTGCGCAGGCGGAGCGCGTTCGCGATCACCGAGACCGAGCTCAGGCTCATCGCCGCGCGGGCGATTCATCGGGTCCTTTCACATCGACGACTTCGTCATACGACTTGTGAACGATCATCCAAACGCGCGACTGACAGCCTTCGGCCGGTTTGTCAGCCACTACAGTGATTGGCCGCAGCCTGCCGCCTCGGCGGCATTCTTTTGGCGATGGCATACCTGCTGCATAGTCGGCGCTGGCAGCGCATCGCATTGATGATGCTGATCGCGTCTGCAGTTGCCGGGCTGAGTACGGAGGCGATAAGATTTGCTACCGGTCGCCCGCGGCCTTCCACGCATTTCGTAGATCTCCATGAAAAACGACCCGGCTCCGTGCGCGCTGAATTGAAACCGTGGCCTTGTGTTTCCCGGAGGATCGTGAAGACGGGATTCACGCTAGCGCTTGCGGGGGCACTCCGTGCTAATAAGCTTGTGCTGGCGATGGCGTGGTGACCGCGCCGCGCGCTGCGCGATACATGGGGAGGCTGGGCGTGCCGATTCCCATCTGGATTGCCTGCCGCTCGAATCCATCGTCGGAGATCGGTCACGTCTGGCAGTATCTCTGCAAATTTACGCGCATCGCCATTCCACCCTTAAGCACGGCGGAAACCCAGCGGCTGATTGCTGAGACGATCGCTGCCGGAAACATCCAATCAGACGCAGGCCGCCATATGCGGGAGCTGCATCGGCTGAGTGCAGGCGATCCAAGAAAGCTCGACACGGCATTACCGAAGGAAGAGTTTCGCTCTCGACCTGCTCGCGCTTGACCGATCCATTCACGAACTGGACACGGCGATCAAAGCACCCGTGGAACAAAACACATGACCGTCCCGCAACTCGACCAACAACTCTTCGAACTGGTCAATCATGAGTTCCACTCGCAAGCGCTGGACGTGTTCATGGCACTCCTTTCGAGCTGGCCGATCTGGCGACCCTTCATCTTCATCGCGGGGACGCTGGCGCTTGTCGTTGGCGGCTTCAAAGCGCGTGCGCTCGTTTGCTGCGCGCTCCTGACCATCCTCGTCGCCGATACCGGGGTAGCCAACGCGCTCAAGCACATCACGAATCGTCCGCGGCCGTATCAGGCGATGGCGGGTGTGCGTGTCGTCCGGTTGCAAAAAACCCATCCGCGCTTCCTCGCCGTAACGCGTCCCGCCGTCGTCACTTTATCCTCCCTTCCTTCAAAGAAACGAGACAACCGCTCGTTCCCCTCCGGACACAC
>JBPCRH010000278.1:0-3092 GCA_050997075.1 Chthoniobacterales bacterium | reverse complement strand
CCGTGAATCATCAGGGCAGAAAGCTTCTCGTAATCGAGCGGGAGATCGCCGCGATCGCGCAGGGCCTCGATCGTTTTCAGGAAGACAAGATAGGTCGCGCCCGAGCAGTAACTCGGCGAGGCCGACGCCGGCAGGATGAAGAATTTGCCCGACTCAAAATGGGCCGCGGACTGAAGCCGGATCGTCGCCGCGCGCGAAGCCGAATACTTGCCGCCGGTCGGCATGGTTTTTATCTGCTCGACGACCACAGGATTGATCGGACTCGGCGCGAGCTGCGCGCGAGCCGAGCTGGCGAGCACGACAAAGATCAGAAGCGAGGCGAGGCGCACGCAAGATCAATAGGAGGATTCAGCGCGGCAGCAAGAAGCCCGGGTAGCGCCCACGTTCCGTGGGCTGGTCGCGGCATTCTGCCGCGACGAACTTTCCGAGCGACATCAGCGTCACGAGCAGGTCAACCGGTCAGGAAAAGTTCGCGATGGTGAAACACCGTCGCCAGCCCACGAGACGTGAGCGCTACCCAGACGGGAAGCGCCACCCCAGCTTGGCTTTGGCGCGAGAATATGTTACCGACCAAACAAGATGCTGCGTTTCACGAAAATGAACGGCGCGGGCAACGACTTCGTCCTGCTCGATAACCGCGCGGGCGAAATCAAGCTGACCCGCGAGCAGATCGCGCGCGTCTGCGACCGGCACCGCGGCGTGGGCGCGGACGGCATTCTCCTGCTCGAGCCGCCGACGAACGGGGCCGACTTCCGCATGCGCTATTACAACGCCGACGGCGGCGAGGCGGAGATGTGCGGGAACGGCGCGCGCTGTTTCGCCCGCTTCGCAAATCGCACCGCCGGACCGCTGCCGCAGCTGACCTTTGAGACGCCCGCAGGCGTGATTGGCGCGCAGCTCGTGGGCGAACTTGTCACCCTGCAGATGAGCGAGCCGAACGATCTCCGGCTTGGACTCGAGGTGCCGGTGAACGGCGAGAAATTTACCGCCGCCTACATCGACAGCGGCGTCCCGCACGTGTCGGTGCGCGTGGCGCGGATCGACGACGTCGATGTGCGTTCGTTAGGCGCGGCGTTGCGGCAGCACCCGATGTTCGCGCCGCGCGGCGCGAACGCGAATTTCGTCGAGCAACGCGGGCCCCACGCCATCGCCATCCGGACCTACGAGCGCGGAGTTGAGGACGAAACGCTCGCCTGCGGCACCGGCGTGGTCGCGACCGCGCTGATTTTTGCGGCCACGGAAAAGGTCAACGGCCCGATCGAAGTTTTAGTGCGCGGCGGTGATTTTTTGCAGGTCGATTTCGTCCGCGAGGGCGAAGAGTTTCGGCAGGTGACGCTGACCGGCCCGGCCGATTTTGTTTTCGACGGCGCGATCGACCTATGAAACGTGGATCGAGATTCGAGATTCGAGATTCGAGATTCGGACGTGCAATCGATTCACGATTCACGATTCACGATTCACGACCTTAGGCATCCATGTTCCGCGGCACTTTCACGGCGCTGGTCACGCCTTTTCGCGCTGACCAAATCGACGTTGACGCCTTCGAGCGCCTGATCGAAGCGCAGATCGCCGGGGGCGTGAACGGGATCGTGCCCGTCGGCACGACCGGCGAATCGCCGACGCTCAGCCACGAGGAAAAAGAGCGCGTGATCGAGCTCGCGGTGAAATTCGCGCGTGGGCGTTGCCAGGTCATCGCCGGCACGGGTTCGAACTCGACCCGCGACGCGATCGCGCAGACGCAGGCCGCAGAAAAGCTCGGCGCGGACGGCGCGCTCGTGGTCGCGCCTTACTACAACAAGCCGAGCCAGGAAGGGCTCTTCCAGCATTTCTCCGCGATCGCGGCGGCGACGCACTTGCCGATCGTGCTCTACAACATCCCGGGTCGCTGCGCGGTCGATATTGGCGCGGACACGGTCGTTAGGCTGGCCGGCGCCTGCAAAAATATCGTCGCGATCAAAGAAGCGAGCGGGAGCGTCGATCGCGTGAGTGAACTGGTCGCGCGTGTGCCGGACGGCTTCACCGTTTTGAGCGGCGATGATTCGCTCACGCTGCCGTTTTTAGTCGTCGGCGCGGTCGGCGTCGTGAGCGTGGCTTCGAATTTATTTCCGACGGAAGTTTCCCGGCTGGTCAGCGCTTTTCTCGACGGAAACCTGGCGGACGCGCAGGCGATTCACCGGAGATTTCTGCCGGTGTTCAAGGACCTCTTCATCGAGCCGAACCCGGTGCCGGCAAAAACCGCGCTCGAATGGCGGGGCGCGATGAGCTCGGAATGTCGGCTGCCCCTGGTGAAAATGGGCCCGGCGACGGAAGCGCGGTTGCGCCAAACGATCGAGGCGCTGGAGCAAAAACGATGAGCGATCCCGTGCGCATGCTGCTCGTCGGCGCCGGTGGGCGCATGGGAAAAGCGATCAGCGCCGCGGCAGAGACGGAAGCGGACCTTACGATCGCAGCCGGAGCAGAGCGGGACGCGGACCTCGCCGCGCTCGCGAAAAGTTGCAATGTCGTCGTCGACTTCAGCACGGCGGAAGCGACCGAAACCGTCTGCCGCGTTTGCGCGGCGCAGCAGCTGCCGCTGATCCTCGGCACGACCGGGCACACGGCCGCGCAGCAGGAAATCGTGCGCGCGACCGCGGAGGAAGTCGCAATTGTTTTCGCGGCGAATTTCAGCCTCGGCGTGAACGTTCTTTTCGCTCTCGCGCGGAAAACGGCGGCATTGTTAGGCGAAGAGTTTGAGGTCGAGATCGTGGAAGCGCATCACCGCACGAAGAAGGATGCGCCGAGCGGAACGGCCAAGCGCCTCGCGGAAATTCTCGAGGAAACGCGCGGGGAAACCATTCCGGTGCACTCGATTCGCGCGGGCGACATCGTGGGCGATCACGAAGTGATTTTTGCGGGCAGCGGCGAGCGTTTGGAGCTCACGCATCGCGCGTCGAGCCGGGAGACTTTTGCGCGGGGGGCGCTGCATGCCGCGCGTTGGGTGGCCGGCAAACCGGCCGGTCTTTACCGCATGGAAGATGTGCTCGGTTTGTAGCGCCAAGGTTCAACGATGAGAGCGGGAATTGCGCTCGGGGCGAATCTCGGTGATCGCGTCG
>JBPCRH010000240.1:0-5672 GCA_050997075.1 Chthoniobacterales bacterium | reverse complement strand
GGACGCGATTTTCCTGAACGGCCCGCTCTTCAAACGCATCGAGACGATCTACAACAACCGCGACAAGAACGGCCTCGACGAAGAATCGAAATGGCTCGTCGAGCGGTATTACAAGGACTTCGTCCGCGCCGGCGCCAAGCTCTCCGACCCCGATAAGACGAAGCTGAAAAAAATGAACGCCGAGCTCGCCGAGCTCGAGACGAAGTTTGCCCAGAACGTCCTCAAGGAGAAAAACGCCGAGTCGATCGTGCTCGATAAACGCGAAGACCTCGCCGGACTTTCCAACAACGAAATCAATGCCGCCGCGGTCGCCGCGAAGGGAGAAAAGAAGGAGGGAAAATTCGTTCTCCCGCTCCAGAACACGACGCAGCAACCCGCCCTGACCAATCTGAAAAACCGAGCGCTCCGCGAACGGATCATGAAGAACTAGCTCGCCCGCAACAGCCACGGCGGCGAGTGGGATAATCGGGAGGTCGTGCTCCGCACGGTGAAGCTCCGGGCCGAGCGCGCGCAGCTCCTCGGCTACGCGAATCACGCCGCCTACCAGCTCGAAGACCAGACCGCGAAAAACGTCGCCACGGTGAACAAGTTGCTCTCCGAACTCGCGCCGCCCGCGGTCGCGAATGCGAAAAAAGAAGCGGCCGACATGCAGCAGCTCATCGACAAAGAGAAGGGCGACTTCCCGCTCGCCTCGTGGGATTGGGAATTTTACGCCGACAAAGTTCGCCAGGCGCGCTACGCGTTCGACGAGTCGGAAATCAAACCGTACTTCGAGATCAATCACGTGCTCACCGACGGCGTTTTCTACGCCGCGCATGAACTCTACGGGATCAGCTTCAAGGAACGGAAAGATCTCCCGGTTTATCAGCCCGACGTCCGCGTCTTCGACGTCACGGATAAGGACGGCAAGCCGCTCGCGATTTTCCTCGCCGACTACTACGCGCGGCCCTCGAAACGCGGTGGCGCCTGGATGAACGAATACGTTAACCAGAGCTCGTTGTTGAATATGAAACCGGTGATCGCGAATCACCTGAACATCCCAAAACCCGAAGCGGGCCAGCCGACGCTGCTCACCTTCGATGAAGTGACCACGATGTTTCACGAGTTCGGGCACGCGCTCCACGGGATGTTCTCGAACGTGAAATACCCGCGCTTCAGCGGCACCAGCGTGCCGCGCGATTTCGTCGAGTATCCCTCGCAGGTGAACGAAATGTGGGCGAGCTGGCCGCAGGTTCTGCAGAATTACGCGAAGCATTACAAGACGGGGAAACCGATGCCGAAGGAGCTGCTCGACAAGGTTCTCGCGGCGGAAAAATTCAACCAAGGTTTCAAGACCACCGAGTATCTCGCGGCGACATTGCTCGACCAGGCGTGGCATCAAATCTCCCCCGAGCAGGTGCCGACCGACGCACTCGCGTTTGAAGACGCAGCCTTGAAAAAAGCCGGCATCGACTACGGCCCGGTCCCGCCGCGCTATCGGACGACCTATTTCTCGCACGCCTTCGCGGGTGGCTACAGCGCTGGTTATTACAGCTACATTTGGTCGGAAGAACTCGACGCCGACAGCGTCGAGTGGATGAAAGAACACGGCGGCCTCAAGCGCGAGAACGGCGACCACTTCCGCGACACCCTTCTCTCCCGCGGCGGCAGTAAAGACGCGATGAAGCTCTTCCACGATTTCACCGGTCGCGATCCCTGGATCGAGCCGCTCCTGAAACGGCGCGGTCTAGACGGCGCCGTCCCCGACGTGAAGGCGGGCGCAGAAGCGCCGCCGCCAAAACCGTAGGCAGCTCGCTTACTTTGTTTGCCATATTCTCTGACTTTGTTAGTCTCAGAATATGAAAATCACCGTCGATATTCCTGAAAAGGATCTCAAGGATATCATGCGCTTCTCCGGTGAGCGCAAAAAAGGTCCTGCCATTGCGAAGTTTCTTTCTTCCGAACTGATGCTTCGGAGGCGGCATGAACTGATGGAAGAAGTGATGAATGGCAAATTCCGCGTCGATTTCCCGGACTGGGAGAAAATGCAGGAACTGGATCGGCAGAACCCATGGACAAAATGATCGATTCCTGCGTTTGGATCGACCTCTTCAGCGCGAAGGCTTCGACTGCCGCCCGCGCCATCTCGCGACACGCGGTCGCGGCGAAGGAGGCCGTTCTTTGCGAGCCGATCCAGTTCGAGGTTCTGCGAGGCTGCCCGAGCAAGGCGCGCCGCGAGCTCCGGAGAAGCATGGAAACCATGCCCATGCTAGCCACGCCCCACGACCTCTGGAGGCGCGCCCTGGCGCTGGGAGAAACCTGTTACGATCATCGTCTGGTCATCAATTCTCTCGATCTCCTCATTGCCGCACTTTGCCTGCACCATGAAGTCAGTCTGGTGACGTTCGATGTTCATTTTCGAAAGCTGGCTGAATGGTCAAAGTTGAAGGTCGAAATTCTAAAGCGGCCCGGGTCGGCCGGTTGAGCAACCCGTCAGCAAGAAAACAACTCGCGCCGCAAAAAATCCGTAGCGAGGGCATTCGATCGAGTTGCAGGCTGCCCGCCGCCTGTTAGAACTGCGCGATGGATTCCCTCGAACTACTCGAAATGCCCGAGCCGCGCGTGATGCCCTGGGGCGCGGCGCAGCCCTCGCGCGATGTGCTCCTCACCCGTGAATGGCTCGTGACCAATGGCCTCGGCGGCTTCGCTTCCGGGACGGTCTCGGGCGCGATCACGCGGCGCTATCACGGCCTGCTCGTCGCGGCGCTCCCGGCTCCCTGCGGGCGCGTGGTCATGTGGAGCCACATTTCCGAGGCCCTTGTCTTCGGCCCCGGAGACTTAGTCTCGTTAGGCGGCGAGGAACGGGCCGACGGGCAGCTCGATCTGCCGGGCGCGGCTTCCCTGCGCGAGTTTCGGCTCGAAGCCGGCTTGCCGGTCTGGCGTTTCACCGTGCGCGGTCTGGTCCTGGAGAAACGCATCGTGCTCCTCCATGCCCAGAACACCGTGCACGTCTCTTATTCCGTCACGGGCCGGGGACCGCGCCCGCGACTTGTGTTGCAACCAGCGGTTAATTTCCGGCATTACGCCAGCGCGGTCGATGAGATGCCGATGGAGACTTATGCGATCCACGCGGCCGAAGGCCGCTATGAGGTCGCCAACGCCGATCAAACGCTGCCGGCGCTCCGGCTCGCTTTGCCGGGTGGAGCGGTCAAGTTCACGATCGAGCCGCGCCGCATTCACCAAGTGATCTACCGCACGGAACTCGACCGCGGCTACGACTACGAAGGCGATCTCTGGAGTCTGGGCTCCTTTGAAGTCGACCTCGCGCAGCAGGAAAAGGTCACTCTCATCGGCTCGACCGAAGCTTGGGAAACAGTCGACCTCCTCGAGCCGGCGGCCGCGCAGGCGGCGGAGTCGGAACGGCGCGAGCGCTTGATCGCCCAGGCCCCGCCCGCAGCGCGCCACGGAGTTGCCGCGGAACTCGTGCTCGCCGCCGACCAATTCATCATTACCCCCGCCTGCCGCGCCCAGGAAGAAGCGCGCGCGCAGGCCGCGGGCGACGAAGTCCGCACCGTCATCGCGGGCTATCATTGGTTCACCGATTGGGGGCGCGACACCATGATCAGCCTCGAGGGTTTGACCCTCACGACCGGGCGCACCCTCGAAGCGGGTTACATCCTGCGGACCTTTGCGCATTATGTGCGCGATGGGTTGATCCCGAACATGTTTCCGGACGGGGCAAACGAAGGGCTTTATCACACCGCGGATGCGACGCTTTGGTTCTTCCACGCCTTCGCGCGCTATCTCGCGGCGACGGATGACAAGCTCACGCTCGAGCTGCTCCTGCCGACCTTGCGGGACATCGCCGATCACCATCTCACGGGCACTAAATTTAACATCCACGTCGACCCGGCGGACGGCCTCCTCGTCCAGGGCGAGGAAGGTTATCAACTCACCTGGATGGACGCGAAGATGGGCGACTGGGTGGTCACGCCGCGCCGCGGCAAAGCCGTCGAGATCAACGCGCTTTGGTATAACGCCCTCGGCCTTCTCGCCGGCTGGCTGGAGGAGACCGGCGAGGCGGAAGCCGCGGCTCTTTATTCCGGTCACGCCGACCGCGCGCGCGCCGCTTTTAATGCCCGCTTTTGGTGCGCCGAAACGGGCTGTCTTTACGACGTTATCGATGGCCCGGACGGTCTCGACGCCTCGATCCGGCCGAACCAGATTTTTGCCATTTCGCTCGATCATCCGGTGCTCGCCCGCGAGCGCTGGGAGGCGGTTCTCAACGTGGTCGAGCGCGAGCTCCTCACCCCGGTCGGGTTGCGTTCGCTCGCGCCGGGCGATCCGGAATACAAAAAGAATTACCACGGCGATCTGAAGACGCGCGACGCCGCCTATCATCAGGGGACAGTGTGGGCCTGGCTCATCGGCCCGTTCGTCGATGCCTGGCTGAAACTTCACCCTAACGAGCAAAGGACTGCCCACGGGTTTCTCGCCGCCTTCCCGACGCACCTGGATGAGGCTGGATTGGGTACGATCAGCGAAGTATTCGATGCGGAAGCGCATCACACCGCGCGCGGCTGCGTCGCGCAGGCCTGGAGCGTGGCGGAGGTGCTCCGCTGCTGGGTTAAAACCGCCACGCCCGCATTGTAGCCTGGCGCGCGGTGCGCTGCGCTGTAGACGCTTCGCTCTGCGAAGCGCGGGTATCGACTCTCCGCTGCTCTGCCCGCGTCATCCGCCGAGACCGCGTTTCGCAGGGCGAAACGTCTACAGGGCGTCAAACGTCCCGGTCCACGCGACCCGGTGCGCGGCGAATTCATTGATGATGCCCGAGACTGCCGAAGAACGTTCCCAACATCCCGACATCCGCGATCGTGCGTTACCTCGTCGCCCCACGCGAAGCGGGCCAGTGAAAGCGCGGTTGATCAAGAAACTGCTCCCCGCGCGCGACGCCGCGCCGGACAAAGTGATGTTGCCGAAAGGACCGAATCGTTAGGGCAATGCGAGCGAAGCAACTGGCCGCAGCGGATGTAGGGCGGGTCTCTGACCCGCCAGGTTCAAGAGTCAGTCTCGCGGGTCAGAGACCCGCACAACATGCTCGCCATGCCTTCCCGCTTCGATAGGGTTGGTGGTGTGAGTCACCCCCGGCCACCGCGTCTCGAGCGCATCTTTTCCACCTACGATCCGCCGCTGTTTTTTGTCACTGCCTGCACGGCCAATCGCAAGCGCCTTCTCACCCGCAAGACGGTGAAGGAAACAATCGAAGCTTACGCACACCGAGGTCTTCAGCTCAGGTGTGCCGTCGGACGTTACGTCCTCATGCCTGATCATCTGCACCTTTTCGTGCAATTGGCCGGTGAGGTTACCCTGAGCCGCTGGATGAAGGGCTTAAAATCGGCGATCGGAACCGCGGTGCGCGCGGAAGCGACGAGCGTCCCTCCCATCTGGCAAGAGGGCTTCTTCGATCACTTGATTCGCCAATCCGAAAGCTACGAGCAGAAGTGGCATTACGTCCGGGACAATCCGGTGCGTGCCGGTTTGGTCGCGGACGCAAACGACTGGCCTTGGCAAGGCGAACCAACACGGATTGCGCTGTAGGGCGGGTCTCCTCCCCACCAAACTCCACCGCCCCCTTGCTTTTCCGAGATTCATCTTTGCGGGTCCGAGAACCGCCCCCCAGACCGTTAGGTTTT
>JBPCRH010000446.1:0-8047 GCA_050997075.1 Chthoniobacterales bacterium | reverse complement strand
CGCCGATACCGCGCCATTGCCCGGGAGCGGAAGGGCGAATATTACTGGTTTTGGATCGGCACTCACGAGGCTTATAACAGCTTCAAGTTTTGACTCACCAGAATACCTGCACCGCGGCCAAGCGTCGCCCGCCTCTTCTGGAATGAACGGTGGCTTGAACAGAGAGTCCTTTTTGCGGATATTCGACCTATGAGCGATGCAACGGCGGAAATTATCGCGGTCTGTGAAGCCCAACGTCCTCTTGACTCAATCGCTCCCGCTCATTCGGGCTAGGAGCCTAGCGGTGCTCGCTGTCCATGTCGCTCGCTCCCCAGCCGCTCCCTGCATCGACCGAAAACCGCCGCGCCGGCCCTTAGTCAGTTGCACCCGCTTCGCTCACTTGACCGCTTTAAGCGGCCAAGTCGAACGGCGATAGGAAAGCCCGTGGAGTGCGAGCCGCACCTGCATTCTGAAGATCGGGGAGGGCTTTAGGAGTCAGTGTGCAAATATTGACAGAATAAAGAAAGGGGTATTCTCGCCGATCCGAGCCTCGGCGTGGCAATCAGAAATCAGCGAGAATAGAGGGAAACGGATGCTCATGCCCATCTGGAAGCAGGGAGCGTTCCCGTGGCTCGGCGTCGTGCCTTGGTCACTTGTGAGGGCGCTTCGCCCGTTCCTAGCGCTTCCCCTTCCACCGTTAACCAACAGCCAAGAACGAATAATCACCAGCGCCCCGCCGCCGAATTTCCTCGACGGCGCGGCTGGCCGCGGAGGAGATTGGTCGGGTGAGACTGCGCTTCGCTCTGGGTGGCAAGGGAGTTGCTAACTCATAGCCAGCGATCGATTCCGAGATGAATCAAGTAACGCGCTTTTCCCGCGGGTTCCCGCTTCTCGTCCTCTGGTTACTCGCGGCGCTGCCCCTGGCATCGGTCACCGCGGCGGAGGTGCGACCCGAGGCAGTGCCCAGTCCGGTGCCGATGCCGAGTCCGGCACCGGCGCCGGCGCCGCGGGTCTTTTTCCAGGATCAGCCGAAGGGACGCGGCGAGCATTTTACGGCGTGGAAACTTAACTATGTCGGTGAGGTGCTCGGCAATCTCGCTGGCGGGCGACGCCGAGGCGCGATTTACGACGGCTATCTCAAGGTAGCTCTCGGCTTTAACCTGGAGAAGTTAGTTGGCTGGCAGAGCACAGTCCTTTACGCGAGCCTCTTTTACCCGCACGGAAACAGTCTCTCGCAGGAATTTGTCGGCGACCTCAATGTCGTGAGTAATATCGATACCTATGATAGTCTCCGTATCTTCAAGTTCTTCCTCCAGACTAACTATCTCGACGATCGGCTCACCCTTCGCCTCGGGATCCAGGCGGTCGATAAGGACTTCTTCGGCTCGGAAGGGGCGGGACTTTTCCTGAATAGTGGCTTCGGCGCGTTCCCCGTGATCGGGCAGGACCTGGTGGCGCCGATCTATCCGGTCTCGGCGCCCGGGCTCCGGGTGAGCTGGAGCTCGCCGGAGTCATTCATCCTGCGCGCGGCGGTCTTCAGCGGGGCGGTCGGCAGCGCGACCTCGAATCCTCACGGAACGCAGTTTGATTTCTCGGGAAGGAACGGTGTCGGCTTTTTTCTGGAAGGCGCCTGGAAAACCCGCGGCGTGCGTGATCTGCCCGGAGTTTACAAACTCGGCGGCTTTTATGACTCGAAGACGTTTGCTGATCTGCGCCACAGCGGGATGCATCGCGGTAACTACGGCGTTTATGTAATCGGCGATCAACAGCTCTGGCGCGAGGGCCCGGGCGAAAGCGCGGCCGCGCAGGGGCTCGCCGTCTTCGGGCGCCTCGCGATCGCCCCGCCCGATCGCAGTCTTGTCGCTTACGACATTGAGGCAGGAGTGACTTATACCGGACTCCTACCGGGGCGCGATGGCGACGGCCTCGGCGCAGGATTCATTTATAGCCGGATCAGTGACGACGCCCGCACGGACACGGGCGCCCGGCTGGCGTCGCATCATGAGGCAGTCATCGAGCTTTCCTACCAAGCCGCGCTGACCAGGTTTCTGACGATCCAGCCAGATTTCCAATACATCATGAATCCCGGAGCGGTGCATTCGACGCGGGATGCGATCGTAGCCGGGATGCGGTTTGGGTTGGCGTTTTAGTGCCTGCGGCGTCCGCTGTCCTCAGCGGAATGCCTGATGCGCTGGGGCAGGGCACGCCAGAGGCTAGCCCAAAGCCTTTCGCGGGCTTGTCATTTTGAGCACAGCGAAAGGCCTCTGACTGTCCGAAGAGAGCGCTTCCCGGCAGAGCCAAACGGAGATTCTTCATTTCATTCAGAATAACATGTTTTGGGGATAGTTTTAAAACAAACTGCGCTGAGACAGCGCACGCTACAACTCGGACGACACCCGCCGCGGCGGGCAGGCTTAGGTCGTCCCATGGGAGGCGGAGCGCCCAGTTTATCCGCCGTGGCGGACCCTACAACTTCGATCTCGGATCTCCGCCCTCCGCCTCAGCTCTTCACCGTCACGGGCGTTCCTACTTTTACGGCATCGTAGAACTGGCGGGCTTTCCAGTAAGGCATGCGGATGCAGCCGTGCGACGCGGGCTCGCCCGGAAGATAGCCCTGGTGCAAGCCGTAGCCGGGAGAAAATTCCATGAAGTAAGGCATGGGCGCACCGACAAAATGGGCGTGGCGCGGCTTCTGGTCGCGGCGAGTGTCGACATCGCCCTTGATCAGGCGATTCGAGTCATCGACATAGGCACCGTAGAGGCTGGAGCGGTGGTCGATGTCTTTGCGGGTGACGTGGAAACGGCCAAGTGGTGAGCGGTGCCCTTCCCGCCCGCTGGAGATGCGGGAGGTGGCGACGAGTTGGCCGCCGCGATAGAGATACGCTTCCTGCGCGCGCAGGCTCACGACGAGTGAGGCCCGGCCGGTGTGGGTCTGTGGCAGGTTCGAGGTCACCATCTCGCTCATGGTGTCGCAGCCGCCGAAGGTGGTGAGGAAGCCAGCGAAGACGCCAAGCAGGAAAAGTCGTTTCATGAGATGGGCTCGATAGGCCAGCGCCACTCGAACCGTTTTCGTCCCCCGCACAAGCGCTAAATCTCCGGAATTGAATAAGGAAGGCAGGAAAAAGAGTATCAGCTCCGCCGCCTTTGTCTTCCTCCCCCTCTGCGCCCTTTGCGTCCCTGCGGTTAATTTTTTTGTCCCCCGTTGCACGCCCTAACCGGCCCGCGCAAAGTAGGGGCACTTGCCCATGCTCAATCGGTTTCTCATGCCCCTCCTCTGCCTGCTGGCGATCCCACTCGCGTGTGGCGCAGAGAATAAGTGGGTCACCTAAGAGAATTGCCAGCTCTTGCCGAACGCGTCGAACGATGGCGATAGCTTCCACGTGCGGGCGAGCGGCCGGGAATACATCTTCCGGCTTTATTTTGTCGATACGCCAGAGACGGACGCGAGCATTCCCGCTCGCGTCGCCGACCAGGCGAAATATTTCGGCGTGACGGTGCCGCAGACACTTCAGATCGGGCTGGAAGCGGAGCGATTCACCCGCGCGAAACTGACCCGGCCGTTCACCGTCGTGACCAAAAAGGAGGACGCGCGTGGGCGGAGTCGGCTGCCGCGCTACTTCGCCTTCATCGAGTTGAACGGGGTGAATCTCGCGGAAGATCTCGTCGCGAACGGACTAGCGCGCGTTTACGGCGAGAAGGCGCAGGCGCCCGGGACGCGCGCGCCCGCCGCGGAGAAACAGCAACTACTCCAGCTCGAGGGCCGGGCAAAAGCACAAAAGCTCGGCGGCTGGGGCGTCGGCGCAGGACGCCTGAACGCGCGGACCGCGGCTACCCCCAGCGCCAGTAGAGGACCAGCCGGGGATTCGTTCGAGGCGTTCTTCCATCCTCCGACGCCGACGCCGGCGCCGACGCTTTCGTCTGGTCGCGCGTCCGGAGGGCAACTCGATCTCAACACCGCGAGCAGCGCGTCGCTGCAGAGTCTCTCGGGGATCGGTCCCGTCCTCGCGGCACACATCATCGCGGCGCGGCCTTTCCAGAACGCAGATGAACTCCGGCGCGTGCCGGGGATCGGACCGGCAAAGTACGCGGCGTTGCGTCCTTATTTTCGTTAGGCGCGCGGGCGTCGCGAGTTCGCGCTTGCCGGCGGGCGAATCCTGCTTTTCTTCCCGCTCGCGTCGCACCACCGGAGAGTCGTCTTATTTCCCTTCGTTTCCCCGGGTGAGCCGCGATAGTATGGTGATGAGTCGTTCCAACGCGCTCCGGCTTGAACCGGCGGTCTCTCCTGTGCGGCCCGCGGAGGAGCAGATCGATCCCTACGATCTGCGCGCCTGGGAGACCGAGTTTCTGCGGATGCCGGAGTTTCTGCGCGGCCGGCGCTTTGGCATTTCGGACAAAGCCATGACGGTGCGCTTTCCGGTGCGGATGTTGCGCTACTGGTTCACCTACCACCTGCTCATCGCGGAATACCGCCGCGCCCGCCGTCCGCTCGACATTCTGGAACTCGGCACGCACAACGGCCAGATGCGCGCTTTCGCCCGCTTCGCGAACGAACGGCTGCACGACGATGCGCAGCGTCCGCGCTGGAGCCGCTGGCTCGGTGTCGATGCCCTGCCCCGGCGCAATATCCTCCGGCGCGCCGGCTACCGGGAAATCATTCAGGCCGATCTCGAAGGGCCGCACCTCGCGCTGCCCGATGCGTTCGATACCGCAATCTGCCTGCACATTCTCGAGCACACGGCCGATCCCGCGGCGGCGCTGCGGAAGGTCGCCGCGGCGTTGCGCCCGGGCGGGAGCGTGATCGGCGGGTCACCGGTCCTGCCGCATTTTCTCGCGGGCGTGCGCGAACGCCAGTTGCGCCGTTCGGCGCAGAGTCTTGGGCACGTCACTGCCTTTTCTCCCGAGCGGGTGCGGCAGCTCGCCGAATCGGCGGGACTTACGATTGAGTTTCTCTCCGGCGCCTACTTCATGCGGCATAAGGGATTCATCTGTGAAAACTCACGGAGCTGGCTCCGGTTCAATCTGCGCTGGGGCCGGACCTTCCCGTGGTGGCCGGGCGAGATCCATTGGCTGGCGCGCAAGCCACTCTAACTCTCGGCTAACTCTCCGGCCTGGGACTTGGCTAGGATGGCGTCTAAATACCCGGTCATTCCGAGCGGAGCGCACCGCAGCTGAGGAATCCCGTAGAGTGAGCTTTAAGGTTTCGCCACGGGATCCCTCGACTTCGCTCGGGATGACGAACTTTTTCGACGCCCTCTAAGGGTTGGGGGTAGAGGCCGCCGATTCGGACCTTATCCAGGTCCGATACCCTACCCCCGCCGAGACTCGGCACTGCGGTTAACCTGCAAATGCGGGAATGCCGGTGATTTCCTGACCCAGGACAAGCAGGTGAATATCGTGCGTGCCTTCATAGGTCTTCACACTTTCAAGGTTGCACATATGCCGGAAACTTTGCTGCTCATCGAGGATCCCGATGCCACCCAGGATATCTCGCGCGGTGCGGGCTGCGTCGAGAGCTATCTCGACGTTATTCATCTTCGCCATCGAGATATGGTAGTGACGCGCGGCGCCGGAGTCTTTGAGCTGCGCGAGCCGGTGAGCGAGGAGCTGCCCCTTCGTGATCTCGGTGAGCATGCGCGCGAGCTTGGCTTGCACGAGCTGGAAGCTGGCGATAGGACGGCCGAACTGCTCGCGACGCAAGGCGTATTGCCGCGCCTCATCGTAGCAAGCCATGGCCGCACCCAGAGAGCCCCAGGCGATCCCGAAGCGGGCGTGGTTTAGGCAAGTGAGTGGAGCCCGCAAGCCATGACTCTCCGGAAGGAGAGCGCTCGCGGGCAAAGCACAGTCATCGAAGACTAACTCTGCCGTCAAAGCCGCACGCAGCGAGAGCTTGCCTTCGATTAAACGACTCGTGAAACCCGGCGTATCCTTCTCAACCAAAAACCCGCGCACCGCGCCGGAAGTTTCCGGGTCCACCCCCGGCTCGCCGTCGAACCGAGCCCAGACAATCGCGACGTCGGCAACGGTGCCGTTGCCGATCCACTTCTTTGCGCCGTTGAGGCGGTAGCCATCCGCCGTCTTCTGTGCGCGGCAGCGGAGACCGGCCGGGTTCGAGCCGTGCTCCGGCTCCGTGAGTGCAAAGCAGCCGAGGCGCTCGCCGCGCGCCATCGGCGGCAGCCAGCGACTTTTTAGTTCCTCAGATCCGAAAAGGTCGATCGCGGTCATAGCGAGCGAGCCTTGGACAGACGCGAAAGTGCGCAGGCCGCTGTCGCCCCGTTCCAGCTCGCGCATGATGATCCCCGCCGCGACACTGCCCAGACCGGCGCAGCCATGACCCGCGATGGCCGGGCCGAAGGCGCCGAGCTGCGCGAGCTCCGGGACCAGCTCCATCGGGAAAGTCCCGGCGCGATAATGCCCGGTCACGACCGGGAGGAAGCGCTCCTGCACCCAGCTGCGGACGCGGTCGCGGAGGGCGCGCTCGTCGTCGGTGAGGAGTTCGTCGAGCTGGTAGAAGTCGGCGGCGGCGAAAGTGGACATGGCGCAAGCTCTGTGCTGAGCCTAGCAGCGAGCAGCTTTCCGCTCCACTACGGAAACACGGACGGCGCGATCGACGAGACCGATGCCAACGCGGTCAAGCACGCGATCGGAACTTCCCTGCCTTGGAACCTCTTTCAGATTGTCATGTTGAGCAGAGCGAAATATCTCTGGCTCTTGCTGTCCGATGAAAGGCAAAAGCGAAAATCAGAGATTCTTCGCGTTGCTCAGAATGACACGAGGAGTCGGAGCGCGCACGGGATATCACTTCCGCCTCTGTGTCGCGGATCGAAAGGTGACGCGCTGCTCGTTGATCACGCCGCCTCGTTCCAAGAAATAGTCGCGCACTGCCGTGGGATAGAAACGCCCATCGTTTTCGCAGTTGAAGCTCAGGTGAATCCGCCCCCCGGGTTTTAGCCGCGTTTCCAAGTCGTCGAGGAAGAACTTCCATTCCTTTGGCCCCCACAAGGCGGGACTCTTATGCCCATGAAAACAAATCATGAAGGCGGTAATAAGATCGAACTTGTGATGGAACGCCGGCAGCGGCTGGTAGGCCTCCACCCTTGAGACAATGCGAGGCACACCGAGTGACTGAGTCATCTCGCCGTACATCGGCACGGTATCGACATCGAGCCCAAGCACCTCGTGACCCAGCCACTGGGAGATAAAAAGGAAGTAACCGGCGCCGGAACCGAGATCCAAAATCTGCTTCCGCCTTCCCCAGTCCAGATCGAGGAAATGGACGCGTTGCAGGTTGATCCGAATCCAGCGCGGCAGGTCGAGGTATTTCGGCCAGGCATCGCCCGGGTTCGGGACGGCGTGGCGATCGTAAATCGCCTGGAACTTTACCGGGTCGATCGCCTTCATGATCGCCTTGTCGAGGGAGAACACGAAGCGGCGCGCGAGCAGGACGACACCGACATGCTGGCGCGCGCTCCGGAGCACGCGCGGCTCGAGCAGCTTCGAAAGTTTGTGAGTCAGGCGCATTTAAAATCAAATAGCGCCCAGGAGCAGCCCTAGCCCGAGCAGGATGATAAGTAATCCACCCCCGAGGACGGCATACACGATTTGATCCTGGAGGTGCGCCCGGCGCCAGGCCTGCGCATAAGGGATGCGCGTGAACGAGACCCTGGTGTAAAGCGGCAAATAAGCGCCCGGGAACCAGCCTTCGAGCGCGTGATCAAGCTTCTTCTTCGCCCGGAAAAACCGGGATGCGGTCTTATCGCGCATCTCGAAAAAGTTATGCACCGCAAGATCGGCGAGCGCGTCCGCGTTCTCCTTCCGCCGCAGGAAATATTCGGCGAAAGCTTTCCTTCTCTCGTTAGGGAACTGCGCCAGGCATTCGTCGAAAACCACGCAGTCTTCGAAAGCCGCGTTCATCCCCTGCCCGTAGAACGGCACGACCGCATGCGAGGCATCGCCGACGAGCGCGACTTTGTCTTCGTAAGACCAGGGCGCGCAGCGAATAGTCACGAGCGAGCCGGTCGGATTGGTCGCGAAATCTTCGAGCACGGTCGGCATAAGCGGAGCCGCGTCG
>JBPCRH010000199.1:0-3765 GCA_050997075.1 Chthoniobacterales bacterium | reverse complement strand
GGGCAACCTCACCCGCTACGATAAGAGGGCGGAAAAATCGCAGGACATCAGTTTCTGGCCGCTCGACAACTCCGGCCACGGGGCCGAGGACCTCGTGCATCGTTACCAGTGGGTCTCCCCGTTTCTGCTCTCGCCGCACGATCCAAACACGATCTACACCGGCGGCGAAGTGGTCTGGAAATCGACCGACCAGGGGCAGAGCTGGAAAGCGATCAGTCCCGACCTAACGAGAAACGACAAGAGCAAACAAAAGCCGAGCGGCGGTCCGATCCAGAACGACATCACGAGCATCGAGTATTACGACGTCGTCTTCGCGCTCACCGAGTCGACCTTGAAAAAGGGCCTGCTCTGGGCAGGCACCGACGACGGCCTCCTCTGGATCACGAACGACGACGGCGGCCACTGGAACAAGATCACGCCGCCGATGCCGGAATGGAGCTGCGTGAGTTTGATCGACGCCTCCACTTTTGATCCGGCGGAAGCGTTCGTTGCGGTCGAGCGCCATCGCCTCGACGACCTCAATCCTTACATCTTTAAAACCGCGAACGGCGGCCAGAGCTGGACCTCGATCACCAACGGCATTCCCGAGGGCGCCTTCGTCCACGCGGTCCGCCAGGATCCGAAACGCCGTGGCCTCCTTTTCGCCGGCACCGAGCTCGGCGTTTACGTCTCTTTCGACGCCGGCGGGCATTGGCAACCGCTCCAGATGAACCTGCCGACTTCGCCCGTCCGCGATCTTCTCGTGAAAGATGACGACCTCGTCGTGGCAACGCACGGCCGCGCGTTTTGGGTGCTCGACGACATCAGCCCGCTCCGCCAGGTGAACCCGCAAATCGCGCAGGCCGACATCACTCTGTATCAACCCGCGAGCGCCGTCCGCCTGCACTACTTCGGCGAAGTCCCGATCCGCGAACCGGCGGGGAAGAACCCGCCGCCGGGCGCGATCATCGATTACTACTTCAAGAGCGCGCCGAAAGACGAAGTCACGCTAGATCTCCTCGACGCCAAGGGCGAGGTCGTTAGGCACCTTTCGAGCAAGGAAAAGAAGGACGCCGATCAACCGCCGGAGTGGCCCGACCAGGCGAAGACGGCGAAAACCATTCCCGCCAAGGCCGGCCTGAACCGCTTCGCCTGGGATCTGCGTTACGACGACCCGGTGCAAACGCCGGGCGCGTTTTACATTGGCGAACCGCCCGCCGGGCCGGTCGTTCTTCCGGGTGATTACCAGGTCAAACTGACCGTCAACGGCCAGAGCCAAACCGCGCCTCTCCACGTCGTGATCGACCCGCGCGAGAAAGACGCCGGTCCCGGAATCCAGCAGGCCGTCGCCCTCGGTTTGCAGGTGCGCGATCGCATTTCGCAACTGCATCAGGCGATCAACGAAATCCGCGAAACCAAGACGCAGATCGGCGCGCTCAAGAAGCGTTTCGCCGAGAATGAGCGGGTCAAGCCCGCGCTCGCCGCCGCCGCGGAGCTGGAGAAAAAAGCTGACGCCATCGAGGGCGTGCTCATGCAGGTGAAGATGAAAAGTTCCGAGGGAAATCTGGTTTACCCGAACGAACTCAATGAAGAGTTTTACAGCTTCAACTACACGATCGACGCGGACGCCGCGCCGACCGAGCCGCAGCAGGCGGTCTTCCAAAAGCTCAGCGCCCGCCTCGACGAGCAGTTAAAAAAATGGACCGACTTGAAAATCAACGAAGTCCCGAAAGTGAACGAGCTGATCAAGCAGGCAGACATTCCCGCGTTGACCGTCGCTCGTTAGGCAAACTTTTGTCATCCCGAGCGGAGCGGAGCGCAGTCGAGGGATCCCGGGGCGTTGCCGAGAAGCTTCGCCCGAAGCTTCTACAAAGACCGACGGGATCCCTCGACTGCGCTCCGCTTCGCTCGGGATGACAGGCCAGAAGAAACAACATCTGCTCGCGCAGAACGAAACGCTGCGCGAGAATTCCACCGCCCGGAGAGCCCCCACCCTAACGAATGAACCACACCCACGAGCACGACGCCGATTTCGGACGCGCCTTTGCCATTGGCGTGATCCTGAACAGCGCCTTCATCGCGGCGGAAGTGGTCTTCGGCTTGTTCAGCCATTCGCTCACGCTCCTCGCCGACGCGGGCCATAATCTCGGCGACGTCCTCGGCCTCCTGATGGCCTGGGCGGCGTCGAATCTGCAACGCCGGGACGCGAACGAGCGCTACACCTACGGACTCCGCCGCACCTCCGTGCTCGCCGCGCTTTTTAATGCGCTCCTCCTCCTCGTCAGCGTCGGCGCGATCGCCTGGGAAGCGATCCGGCGCATCGTCCATCCCGAGCCGGTCGCCGGCCTCACGATTATTTGGGTTGCGGCTATTGGAGTCGTCATCAACGGCCTGACCGCCTGGATGTTCGCGCGCGGCCGCAAGGGCGACCTGAACATTCGCGGCGCCTTCCTGCACATGACCGCGGATGCCGCGGTCTCGCTCGGCGTGGTCGCGGCCGGTCTGATCCTGTTGCGCACCGGTTGGACGCTGGTCGATCCGATCACCAGCCTGCTCATCGTGGTCATTATTCTCGTCGGCACCTGGGGCTTGTTTCGCGATTCACTAAACCTCGCGCTCGACGCCGTTCCGGCGGGGATCGAGCTGAACGCGGTCAAGAGCTGGCTGGAAAATCTGCCGGAAGTTTCCGCGCTCCATCACCTGCACGTCTGGGGCTTGAGCACAACCGAAGCCGCCTGCACCGCGCACGTCGTGAAGCGCGACCCGAATCTCGACGACGAACTTCTGCGCAAGATCGCCGCCGGCCTGCACGACCACTTCGGGATCGAGCACACCACGGTGCAGTTCGAGTCGTGTCACGGGCCCGATTGCCCGATGGAATCGGAAGCCGCGCACCCCGCGTGATGAGCAACCTCATCACCAAAGCCGTTCTCCTCGCGGCCGGTCGCGGCACCCGCATGCGCGAACTCACCGACGACCTGCCGAAGCCGATGATCGCGGTCCGCGGCAAACCGATTTTGCAGCACATCCTTGAAGGCCTCCGCGCCGCGGGGGTGCGCGAGGTGTTCATTATTGTCGGCTACCGCGCCGAGGTCGTTAGGCAATTCTTCGGCGACGGCGCGGCCTTTGATCTCCGCCTCACCTACGGGACGCAGGTCGAACAAAACGGCACCGGCAAAGTGGTCGAGCTCGCGCGGGACTTTGTTGGCGCGGACCCGTTTATCCTCAGTTACGGCGACATCCTCATCCAGTCGGCGAATTATGCGCAGCTCGTCCGGCTTGACGACGCGACCGAGGCGACCGTGAGCGTGAAGGAAAACGAAGACGTCAGTAAAGGCGGCGCCGTCTTCGTGAACGAGCGTTTCGAGCTCATCGACCTGCGCGAAAAACCGCAGCCTAACGAACCCACAAGCCCTTGGTATAACGCCGGGGTTTACGCCTTTCGCCCGAGCATCTTCGATTTTACCGCGCAGCTCGAGCGCTCACCGCGCGGGGAATACGAACTGACCGATGCGATCCGCGCGCTCGCGCTTTCCGGGAAAAAAGTGCAGGCCTTCGAGCTCGTAGGCGCATGGGCGGATGTCCGCGACCCGGAGATTCTCGAGGCACTAAACCGTTAGACCGGAGGGGAGCGTCGCCGAGCTGTCATCCCGAGCGGAGCGCAGCGCATCCGAGGGATCCCGCCGGTTTCCTTCAACGCTTCGCCGCAAGCGCCCGAGTTGGGTCTTCCCAGAAACTCAACGGGATCCTTCGACTCCGCTGCGCTTCGCTCAGGATGACACTATC
>JBPCRH010000196.1:0-2929 GCA_050997075.1 Chthoniobacterales bacterium | reverse complement strand
CGTGGAGGATGCCATCGATGCGGTAGCGAATGCGGAGGTCGTTCTCGAGCGGCTCGACGTGAATATCGGTCGCGCGTTCGTGGATCGCTTCGCGGATGATCTGGTTCACGAATTTCACCACTGAAGCCTCGGGATCGTCCGCATTCAGGTCGGTGCTCGTCTCGATATCCTGGAGCGCTTCGAAAGAACGATTCGTTTTCAGGATTTCGTCGAACGTTTCCGCGCCGACGCCATAGAGCGTTTTCATCGCGCGCAGAACCTGAGCGCGCGGGACGAGGACCCACTCGATCGGTTTCTCCAGGAGCTGGGTAGCGAGCTCGCAACCAGTGCAATTAAAAAGATCGTAGGTCGCAAAGACCACGGCGTTTTTCCACACCTCGACCGGGAGAACAGGATGCTGAAAAACGAAGCGGCTGGGGAGCACGCCTAAGGTCGAGCGCTCGATCCGCTTGGCGTCGATCGCCATCACCGGCACGTCGAAAAACTTACCGATCTCGGCAAGGAAACGTTGCTCGTCGACCTTGCCGGAATTGAGGACATTGGCCGTCCAGGAGCCGCTCCCGTTGATGTTCGTGGCGAGGGCGACCGCGTCTTCGCGAGAGGGCGCGCCGCTGGCGAGGAGGATGTTGACGAGGGCCTGGTTCAGCGCGGGATTCACGCGGGGAAGTTACGCGCGCGCGCGGCGCTTGTCATCCTGAGCGGAGCGCAGCGAAGTCGAAGGATCTCGTGGAGCTTCTGGGAAGCCCAAGCTGCGGGGAGCTCGCAGCGGGGCGGCAACGAAGCTCGACGGGATCCCTCGACTCCGCTCCGCTGCGCTCGGGATGACCGCGTTTTAGTGCCTCACGCCAGGTTGCCTCTAGGGCAGGTAAAGCGCCCTGCGGACCCGGACGGTCAAAGTGCCGGTGACGCGCTGGGAGTAGTTTTTCTGCAGACGCGCGATCGCCTCGCTCACCTCCACGGTGAAAACGCCATCAATCGGGCCGCAATAATAGCCCAGGCGGCGCAAAGAAGTTTCTAGGGCACCGACGTAGGCCGGATCGGTGATCAATTCCTGGCCGGACCTGAGATAGTAGCCGACTCGACACGGAGCGCGCGCAAGAAGATCCGTTGGATTGACCTCCGGACTTTGATGCAGCAGCCCGTATTCGTCGCGCTGCGCCAAAGCGTCGGTGGAGCGAAACAAATTCTCTGCGCGGGCAGAAAGCGGCAGCAGAGAAAGGCCTGCCAGGATAAGGATGAGGCGGCGATGCATGACTTACTTCTCCAGCGGGAGGTCGGGCGGCGGTAATTGTTTCCCATCGCTCCCCGTCGGGCAATCCGGGCAATCGTCCTGATCCAGCTCGGGACCAAAATGAGTTTTGTTTTCCAGCTTCACCCGTGTGCGAAAGCTATCCAGGTTCGTTAGGCTGACTTCCGGCCGCATCAGGACGATGAGCTCCGTCCGATCTTTGCTCTTGGTGGTGTTGCTAAAGAGGGCACCGATTAGCGGGAGACGATCGAGGATGGGAAACCCGGACCGATTCCGGCGCTGCGCATCCTGGATGAGCCCGCCCAGCACAATCGTGCATCCGTTCGGCGCAGAGACCGTCGTGCGGATGTAGCGGGTGGCGATGGTCGGGATGTCGTTCCCGTCAACGCGGGTGGACTGCCCGGTCAGGCTGTCCAGCTTTTGCAGAATATCGAGGGAGACCTCTTTGTTCGCATTGATCAGCGGCACCACCTCAAGCTGTAGCGCGATTTTCTTGAACTGAATATTCGTCTGCTGCGAAAGCCCGCCGGTCAGAATTCCGCCACCAGTTCCGGACGAGATGGTGTTGGTCGGGACTGGAATCTCCTGCCCCGAGGCGATGATCGCCTTCTTGTTGTTGCTCGTAAAAACCGTCGGGCGCGAAATGGTGCGGAAGCGGCCAGTGGAATCGAGCGCGTGAACGATCGCGGCGAGCGTATTACCCGCCGCGAGATAGACGTTGGTGCCACCGCCTGTCGCGGCCGTGATAAGGTTTGGGAAGGTGATCAGGCTCGCCGGATCAAGAATACTCGTGGAACCGTTCCGCGAAACCCCGCCCACCCCGACATTCGGGTTGTTGGCGATGTTGTTATTTTTGAACTGTAGAAAATAATCGACGCCGAATTCTTCCGTATTGCTGAGGGAGAGTTCGCCAATCACGGTGCTGAGCGCGACCTGCGGTGCCTTCACATCCATCTCGGCGAGGATCTTTTCTACTTTCACGACCACATCGCGATTCCCGAGGACGATGATGGTGTTCGCGCGGGAATCGGCGATGAGACGCGTATTGCCAACAGTTACCGCTTGAGGCGCGGTATCGACCGCCTGGGTCGAGAGTTCTTCGCTGACTTGCAGGGTGCTGTCGCTGGCCGTTCCATTGAGGTTGCCCGATTGATTCGGACTCGGCGTCGGATTGCGTTGGGGATTATTGCGCTGGTTCGGGTTGAGGTTGTTTTGTCCCCCTTGGTTCTCCGCGCCGGGCTCGGTCAGCGCCTGCACCAGCACCGGGAGAACGTCTCCCGCCGAGATGTACTGCAAGGGGAAGGAGACCGGTTTGCCGAACTCGACATTCGCGTCGAACTCGGCAATTAACTTCCGCACAAACGGCATGTTGATCGGCCGGGTGATGACGTGAATGCGGTTCGTGCGCACGTCGGCTTCGAGTTTGATCTTGCCCACGACGAGCGAATCCTCCGAGAGCACCGCGCTCCCGCCTTCTTCATCGACGCCACCCTGCTGCGCTCCCCCGCCGGGAACCGGCACGCCATTCCGCACCTGGCGAATCCCACCGACGTTCGAGGGTCCCTGCGTCCCCTTCTCGAAGATGTCCTTCAACATATCGACCACTTTGGTGACATCGGCGCACTCGAGCTTGATGAACTCGCTCTCGACCGCGGCCGGCGCGGAGTCGAGCTCCTGCAC
>JBPCRH010000189.1:0-6896 GCA_050997075.1 Chthoniobacterales bacterium | reverse complement strand
GGATTATGCAGGATTTTTAAAAGACTCCGGTGCGCGAAATCTTCCCTCCCCCAATCCTGTAAAATCCTGTTAATCCTGTCTCTCTTTCCGCCCCTGCGCCGCTTTCGGCGCGACTTCAGGGCAGGTTCGCAAAGGCTCGCGGTTGTGACAAGCGTGGCGGCGGGAATTAGACAGGATTTACAGGATTATGCAGGATTTTTAGAAGACTTTGGTGCGCGAAATCTTTCCCTCCAAAATCCTGTAAAATCCTGTTAATCCTGTCTCTCTTTCTTCCCCTCCCCATCCTTCGGCGCGACTTCATATTCCGGTTTGGCGACGCCGTTCAGCCAGTGGTCGAACCACCCCACAATGTGCTGCAAGCGCTCCACCCGGTGCCAGGGCTTGCCCGAGCGCGAGAGCTCGTGCGTTTCCCCCGGGAACTTCACCATCACCGTCGGGATCTTGCGGAATTTTAGTGCTCGAAACATCTGCTCGCCGCCCGCGCCCGGCGGCGTGCGGGTGTCGTCCTCGCCGAGCACAAGCATGAGCGGCGTCTTCACTTCGTTGATGTAAGTGATCGGCGAGCGCGCCCGGTAATCGCCTTCCTTATCGAGGAACGGCGGGGTCTTGAACCAGCTCGGCTGAAAGAGCGTGAAGTCGGCCGTATACCACCAATCCGCCCAATCCGCGATGTCGCGCTGCGCGACCGCGGCGGCAAAGCGATCGGTGTGGCCGACGACCCAGTTGGTCAAAAGTCCGCCGCCGCTGCCGCCGGTGACCCCGAGCTTTTTATCGTCGACCCCGCCGCGCCTAACGAGTTCATCGACCCCGGCCATGAGGTCTTTGAAATCGTCGCCCGGATATTTGTACTGGATGATGTTCCCAAAAGCCTGGCCGTAGGAAGTGCTCCCGCGCGGGTTCGGATAAAGGACGACGTAACCCTTCGCCGCCATCCACTGGAACTCGTGCTCGAAGATGTAGCCGTAGGCCGCGTGTGGACCGCCGTGGATGTTCAGGATGAGCGGATATTTTTTCGTCGGGTCAAACCCGGGCGGCCGCTGCACCCAGCATTGGATGCGTTTTCCGTCGAAGCTTTCGTACCAGATTTCCTCCGGCTCGGTCAGGCGGAGCTGGCGGAAAAGCGCGTCGTTCACATGGGTAAGCTGACGTGGTTCGGCGCCGGGTTGATCGCGGCAGATAAGATCGTTAATCCGTGTCGGAGTGGAGACGAGGTAGATCATCTTCTTCCCGTCAGCGGCGATGGAATAACGCAACACCGCCTGTTTCCCGCGGGTCAGATCAGTCACGTTCCCGCTCGCGAGATCGAACGAAGCGAGCTGGGTCTCGCCTTCCTTTGCGTAAATTTCGCAGATGCTTTTGCCGTCGGCCGACCAGACTGGGAGGTTGCCGCCGAGCCCGCGCGGGGCGGCGTTATCGCCGAAGACGCTGCTCCCGGCATCGAAATCAAAATTACCGGTGACGTTGTGCGGACCGGCGCCAGCGGTGAGATCGAGCGTCCAAAGATCGGGCTGGGTATAGGAATTCACCGGCTCGTTCAGCGAGGCGATAAACGCCACGGACTTGCCGTCGGGGCTGAGCACAAACGGACCGGTCCCCATCGGAATCGTGCGCAGTAATTTCGCCTCGCCCCCTTTCGCCGGCATGACGTAGAGCTCGGTTTTCGGGAGCTCGTAATAGGGCTCGTCGACATGCTCGGAAGTGAAATAAATCTGCGCGCCGTCTTTCGACCAGAAGGCATCGCCTTCATCGAAGCGCCCGCTCGTAAGCTGCTTCGGCTCGGGCTTGTCCCCGGCGCTGAGCGGAGCGTCGATCAGCCAAAGATGCTGCGGCCGTTTCGGGTCGAGATAACCTTCCTCGTTGTCGCGATAAACCGCGTGCGTGATCACGTGGACGTCGCTCTCGTGCTCTTCCTCCGGCGCGGCGTTTTCCGGCTTTTTTTCCTTCTTCTTTTCGGCTGCTTTCGCGAGATCCTCGGGATTGGAACTGCTCGCGAAGAGGATCGATTTCCCATCCGGCGACCAGGTTGGACCGCCTGCGCCTTTCGGCAGATCGGTGAAGACAAAAGCATCGCCGCCGGCGAGCGGGAGGAGACAAAGTTGCGGCGGTTGCGGCTTCCCGTCCGCTTCGACCGCGCGCATGAAAGCGAGGAACTTCCCATCCGGCGACCAGCGCGGGCCGTTATCGTGCGGACCGCTCGTGAGCTGGCGCGGCGGCTCCGCGCCGGAGGTCGGCACGATCCAAAGCGAGGTGTCGTAGCCTTCCTTCTTTTTGTTCACGACCACGCGCACGTAAACGGCCTGTGTGCCATCGGGTGAAATCTGCGGGTCGCCGATCCAGACAAAATCGAAGAGATCTTTTTCGGTGATGTTGCGCGGCTTGGCCGGCTCAGCGGCCCGGCCGGGTGGGGAGATCGTTAGGCCAAGAGCCAGGAACAGAACTGCCCGGAAGAGTTTGTGCACCATGCCGGTAAGCTGACAGGCACGCGGATGGCGCGCAACGCCGGGTAGCGCCCACGTTCCGTGGGCTGGTCACGGCATTCTGCCGCGACGAACTTTCCTTGCAACGTCAGCGTCACGAGAAAGTCAACCGTCCAGGAAAGCTCGCGACGGTGAAACACCGTCGCCAGCCCACGTTCCGTGGGCGCTACCCGGAGCTTCTGCGCCCCGCCAACTTTTAGTTGCGCCGCGCTTACGCCGCCCCTTACTCTCCCCCCGCATGCTTCGATTGCTTCCGCTCTGCGCGTTTGCCGGCTTCCTCCTCGTCTTCAATTCCTGCGAAAAGCATCACCCGGGCGAGATGCCCGAGGTGCAGAAGGAACACCTTCACCCGCTCGACGCTCACCACGAGGAAGCGCATCCCGAGTTCCCGACTCCACCCGTCTCCGGCGCGTCGGCGACCCCGACGCCGGCGGATTTTTTTCCGAAGCCCACGCCCTAACGAGAAGAGAAATCCGGAGCGCGAAACTGATTTTGTCCGCCGGTTGCAGCTAGCCTAACCAGGAACACCCATGGCCAAATCCGCCTACGCCACCGTCCCGCCGAACATTAAAACGATGCCGCCGGGCGTCCCTTACATCATCGGGAACGAGGCGGCGGAGCGCTTCTCCTTCTACGGGATGCGCTCGATCCTGATCGTGTTCATGACCCAGTATCTGGTCACGAGCGGCGGCGCGGCCGATCACATGGGCGACGCGGAGGCGCGGCAATATTTCGCGCTCTTTGTCGCGGCGGTTTATTTCCTCCCGATCCTCGGCGCGATTTTAGCGGAGGGTTTTATTGGGAAATACCAAACGATTTTCTGGCTCTCGATCGTTTACTGCTTCGGCCATTTCGCGCTTGCCCTGAATGACACCCGCCTCGGGCTTCTCCTCGGCCTCGGGCTGATTTCGTTCGGTGCGGGCGGCATCAAGCCGTGCGTTTCGGCGAACGTTGGCGACCAGTTTGGCGAGTCGAACAAGCATCTGCTCTCAAAGGTTTTCGGCTGGTTTTATTTCTCGATTAACGCCGGGTCGTTCATCTCCACCATCGCCTGTCCTTTTCTCCTCCACGATCCGCGTTTCGGTCCGAGATGGGCTTTCGGCCTTCCGGGGGTCTTTATGGTACTCGCGACGATCTCGTTTTGGCTCGGCCGAAAAAAATTCGTGCACATCCCGCCGGCCGGCCTCGATTTTCTCAGGCAGATGAAGAGCCGCGAAGGTCTCGGCGCGCTCGGACGACTCGCCGTCGTTTATGTTTTTGTAGCGATGTTCTGGTCGCTCTGGGACCAGAGCAGCGGCGGCTCGTGGACGTTGCAGGCGCAGCACATGGATTTGCATTGGTTCGGGATGAATCTGCTCCCGTCGCAGGTTCAGACGGCGAACCCCATCCTGATTTTGCTCTTCATTCCCCTCGTCAACTACGTCATTTATCCGATCGTTGATCGCTTCTTCTTCCTTACGCCGCTGCGCAAGATCGGCATCGGTCTTTTCTTCACGGCCGGCAGTTACGTCGTCATCTGGCATATCCAGCAGTTGATCGATGCCGGCGGCAAACCGAGCGTGAACTGGCAATTTCTGGCCTACGTCATCCTGACCTTGGGCGAAACGATGGTCTCCATCACCGGCCTCGAATTTTCCTACACTCAAGCGCCGAACAAGATGAAGAGCGCGGTCATGGCGCTCTGGCTCTTCACGGTTTCGATGGGCAACCTTTTCACCGCGGGCGTGAATTACTTCATCCGCAACGGCGATGGCACGGTGAAGATGAACGACCAGCAATACTTCCTTTTCTTCGCGGTCCTGATGTTCGTCGCGGCGGCGGTTTTCGTGGTCTTCGCCATGTTCTATCGCGGCAAGACTTACCTGCAATCACAAGAGACCGGGATCGAGGGACCGCCAGAGATGGCGACCGAGCTCGGCCTGCCTTAAACGGCAAAGCGGGAAAGCACTGGATGCCTCTGGCACGCCTTTGGTGAACGTGCGACGAGTGAAAAAATCGCATGCCTTCGCTCCAGATTGTCCATTTCGAAGCTAACCCGGTCGACGCCAACGCCGTCCGCGCCCAGCTCGCCCGCGACGGCGTGGAGTGCTCGATCTTTCCGGCCGAGACGAAGGCCGAATATCTTGCGGCCCTCGCCCGGCCCGAGATCGACCTGATCCTTTCCGATCAGCCACCGGGCCCGAACGGATTCGACCCGCTCGCGCTCGCTCGCGAGAAACGGCCCGGCGTTCCCTTCATTTTCGTCATCGGCGTGAGCCATCCCGATACCGGCATCGCCACCCTGCATGCGGGCGCGAATGATTTCGTGCTCAAGGAATATCCCACCAAACTCGGCCCGGCCGTCCGGCGCGCGATCAACGAGGCGCGGGTGCAACGCGACCTGCAAAACATCCGCCAGGATCTCCTGCAACACGCCGAGCTTCTCAATCTCGCGAGCGACGCCATCATCATCTGCGACGCGAGCGGCGCGATCACTTATTGGAATCGTGGGGCCGAGCGCATCTATCGCTGGAACCGCGAAGAAGCGCTCGGGCGCAACGTCGATGAGCTCCTGCAAACCCGCGCCGCCGAGACCCTCGGCTGGCTCAAGGAAACGTTCCGCGCGGAAGACCATTGGGAGGGCGAGCTTTGGCAGACTCGGCGCGACGGGGTCGAGATCGTGGTCGCGAGCAGTTGGACGCTGACCGACACGAAGCCAAACGCGCACTGGCTCCAGATCAATGCCGACGTGACCGACCGGGTCCGCGCGGCCGAGGCGCTGCGCCGGAGCGAGGAACGTTATCGGCGTTTCGTCGATGAAGATCTGACCGGCAACTTGATCATGAAACCGGACGGCGCGATCAACGCCTGTAACCCCGCGTTCGCCCGCATCTTCGGCTTCGATTCGGTCGAGGAAGCGCAAAACGCCAACTTCCTTTCGTTGCTGCGCACGAAAAAGGAAGGGCTCGACCTGATCGCGGGAATCCGCCCGAAGGAGAGCGTCGAGCGCGACGAGCTCGAGATGCACCAGCGCGACGGCGACGCCGTTTACGTCGCGGCGCGTTTCACCGCCACCTTCGATGCGGAAGGCCAGATGAACGAGGTGAAGGGCTACCTCTTTAATGACACCAAACGCAAGCGCCTCGAGCAGCAGCTCATCCAGGCCCAGAAGATGGAAGGCCTCGGCACCCTCGCCGGCGGGATCGCACACGACTTCAACAACATCCTCGCCATCATCCTCGGCTACACCACGCGAATCGAAGATCGCCAGGCCCATCCCGAACAGGTAACCGAGGCCACGCGGGTGATCCGCGAGGCGGTCGAACGCGGGGCTGCGCTCGTCCAGCAGCTCCTCACGTCCGCGCGCCAGACCGAGGCGCAGTTCGCCGCGCTCGATCTCAACAGCCTCCTTCGCGAAATGGAGAACATGCTCGGGGCGACCTTCCCGAAGACGATTAACTTTGCTCTCCAACTCCAGGGCGACCTGCCGAGAGTGAAAGCCGATCGCAGCCAGATTCACCAGGTGCTCCTGAATCTCTGCGTGAATGCGCGCGATGCCAGGCCCGATGGCGGCACGATCACCCTCCAGAGCGCGATCACGCCGGGCCCGGAGCTGGGCGAATTTTTCACCGGCGTCACCGCCGAGCGCTACGCCTGCATGCGGGTCATCGATACCGGGAGCGGCATCAGCAAACAGGTGAAGCCGCACATTTTCGAGCCGTTCTACACCACGAAAGAGCGGGCCAAGGGGACCGGCCTCGGTCTCTCCGTGGTCTACGGCGTGGTCAATAATCACCGCGGTTTCGTGCAGGTGGATAGCGAGGTGGGCTACGGCACCACCTTCAGTATCTATCTCCCGCTCGAAGTGAGCGCGGAAGCGTCCGGCGCGCCCGGGACCCAGGCGCCGGCTCGTGGCTCCGAACGCGGCCGCACTATCATGCTGGTGGAGGACGAGGAAATGATCCGCGGCCTCGGCGTCCTCATGCTCGAGGGCGACGGCTTCCGCGTGCTCGCGGCGAAGGACGGCATTGAAGCGGTCGAAATGTTCGCCGAGCACAAGGACGAAATCGGCCTCGTCCTCTGCGATCTCGGCCTCCCCCGGCTTGGCGGGCGCGAAGTTTTCCTGAAGATGAAAGAGATGAAGCCGAACGTGCGGGCGATCGTCGCGAGCGGTTATCTCGAGCCGAATCTGCGCTCGGAGATTCTCCGCGCCGGAGTCATCGATACGATTCAGAAGCCGTACGATTTCCGCGAGATGCTCGTGAAGATCCGCGAGATCATCGGCCAACCCGATCCAGACGAAGACCAGCCGCAGCTTTTCTGAAAGGGCAAACACTGGTCATCCCGAGCGAAGCGCAGCGGAGTCGAGGGATCCCGTTAAGCTTCTGTGAAGATCCGCCTCGAAGGCTTTCCAGAAACCCGGCGGGATCCCTCGACTTC